>JBHLLE010000018.1:0-13929 GCA_048885945.1 Candidatus Hermodarchaeota archaeon
TTATTGGTGGTTTTCATAAAGAATGGGAAAAAACTGAAGATATTGAGGATTCAGTAAGATTTATTGAGAATTTAAATCCAGAGATTACATGTGGAATGCATTGTACGGGATTTGAATTCAATAAAATTATGTCGAGACATCCTTCTCATACTTTTGGAATTGTGGGAACAGAATTTCATTTATAAATTTATTTTTTCTATTTTTTTAATTATACTTCTATTTCTTCATATTTTTTAAAGAACAGTCCAATCCCAATGAGTTTAAAAGTGTCTTGAACATTAAGAAAGCCATCTCAACTTCGTCTCGAGATTCTATAAAAATTCTTTAATAATTGTGAAATAGCTTCTTGTTTTCTAATTACCGTATGGATACTTGAAATTAAATTGGAATGGTTGGATTACTTATTTTAATTTTTAATGTTTTCATTAATTTTAAATCTTTTTTAAAATTAGATTTATTAACTTTTTAGTACTATTAAACACGATTCTAAATAAGAATTGAGAGATTAAGAATGAATATTGCTGAGTTGTTAAAGAATAAAATTGATAGCGGTGAAAATGTACTTACCGAATTTGAATCTAAAGAATTGCTAAAAGAGATTGGTATTCCTATCCCTAATCAAAAATTAACAAAGACTAAAGAAGAAACCTTATCTTCAGCTGAAGAAATAGGATATCCTATTGTCATGAAACTTATGGCCGAAGATATAGTCCATAAATCTGATACTGGAGCAGTTAAATTAAACATCAAAAATAGCGAAGAAGTTAGCCAAGCTTTTGACGAATTAATGAAAATTGAATCCCAATCCGAGAAAAAAATTTCTGTTCAAAAAATGGCTAATGAACCTATAACTGAACTTATTATTGGTATGACTACCGACGCGCAATTCGGACCCGCTCTTATGTTTGGAATAGGAGGTATATTAGTAGAACTTCTAGAAGATGTAAGCTTTAGAATAGCTCCTATAACCGAATACGACGCTAAAGAAATGATCCACGAAATTAAAGGTTTTCCAATCTTGGACGGGTATAGAGGAAAACCTAAAGCAGATTTAAATGCTATTGTGGATGTCTTGTTAAAAATTTCAGACCTTGTCGTAAAGAATGAAGAAATTTACGAGATGGATTTGAATCCCGTATTTATTTATGATAATGGATTGATTTGTGTGGATGCCAGAATTATTCTTAAAAAAAAAGAAGATAAATAATAATTTTCTTATTTTTTTAGATGAAAAATCCAAATCAACAAATCAATTTTAATTAAACTTAAATTAGAATTAAAAAACACTTATTTTAGATAATTTTTTATTCAGATAATTTTATTTTATTATTAATTCCAATTTTAATGATAAATATTTAAGTTTTGAAAAAAAAAATATATTTAACTATTAAGACTACAAAATTAGATAAAAAGCATATTTAAAAAATTAATAAATTTTGGTTTAAAATTATGAAAAATTTATATAAAAAAAAACGATGTCTAATTTTAGTAAACTTGCTTTTTGCACTTATATTTCTGAATATTACATCAAACTTTATACCAGTAAACAATAACAATTTTTCTAATGAAATAAAGAACGATATAGATAACGAAACATTACCAACTGAAATTAAAGATTTAGAATCTGCTGATTATTCGAGTACTTACGGTGAAAGTGGAGACGATATCAATATAACACTTCATCAATCGATATTAAACACAACTGAAATTGAGTTTTCAAATTTAGATGATTCAAATACTTTTTCCGAACCATGTCCAACTTTTACGGGATTTAACAGTTCTTTTATTAATATATCTATTGATGAGATCTATGCCCCAAATAAAACCTTAATCGTTGAAGAAGATGATGTGAGTTACCAGAATTTATATACACAATTTTACACTTCTTTTAAAGTAATAGGAGATGGTTATCTCGAAAATGTATCCGTAAAAGTACATACAGATAGTTCTGATACAATATATTTCGATTTATTCGATTCAGTATACGATTCTGGTTCTGGCTTTGCAAAACATGATACTAAGTTAACATCAACATCAAGGAGTGTAGATGATGATAATTCTAATGCACATTGGATTAATATTACTAATTGGCATCAACCATTAGATTCCTCTCCTAGCAGTACATATGATAAGACTTTCTTTATAAGACTATTTAGCGGTGGGAATGCAAATTGGTATAATGGGAATCATGATGATGGAGACGAAACTATCTCTTGGAGACAAGATACCCATCTTGGTAGTATCGATTTCACATTGAATGTCTCTCTTTCTCCCAATGATAATCTTCCAAATCCATCAGATATTAATTTAAAAATAAATAATACTGCTGTAGCTGATATTTCAAATCAAAAAGGTTATTGGGAAAACTTTACTGAATATCAAGATAATTCTGGAGAATTAGAATTCGAAATAACCGCAGATTGGTGGGATGTGAGCTGTAATGTCTCATCTGTTTTGATTAATTATACAAAAACAGATTTATGGGCTACTTCTGAGTTCGATATCCCAAGTAGTGGACAAGACGCTATATGGAATGTGACTCGAGCTTTAGGATTAAATTACTTTGATTCAAGATTAAATAATAAGTACATTAATTTTACGATCCCCTCTACTTGGAACGATGTCGAAGTTTGGAATGGGGGTACCGAGAAAACTAGTGATATTTTCTCAAGGTCGTTGGGAAATGGATACAATGAATCCCAAGTTTTAAATGCAGGAAATGGAGACTTCTGGTTCTTAAATGCCACATCAGATAATTTACTTCAATTGATAGATCCTCATGTAGGAGGGGATTATAAAACTCAAGTGGATTATTTAGAAGATGTAGATTTTGATGTTATTTTCGATGAGACAATAAACGATGGCGTTGTAAATTTAACGGTGTATAGTCCTTCACCCCGATATGAAAATTACACGGATGAAGATACTTCGCCTTCTTCTGAAACAATTAGTTTAGGACCTTGGGACATAAGTGGAACTGCGGGTGTACCTTATGGAGATTTTTTAATTCAAGTCTATTGGAGCAATGAAACTGCTGCAGCTTTTCTGGAAGAAACCTTAACTGTGGTGGCAAATGCTGAACTATCACTTATGGAACCTTTCAATAATAGCTATTACTTCAAATCAGATCCCGAGTTCAATATAACTGTATACTACAACGATATCGGTAAAACGGAAGCAATTGTCGCGGACGATGTAAAATTCCAAAACCAAAGCATTGTGGGAGATCTAACTCCAAATGGAACTACTGGATATTACAATCTTACGATCAATCCTACTGATTTTGATTACGGCGAAAACACCATAATAATTAATGCTTCTAAATATTACTACAACAATGATACTCTATATTATACTTTTAATGTCGTAATAGACACTTACATAGACCCTGATAATTCACTTCCAATTAATTTAGGAAGCAGGTATAGAAATCAGAATTTCACCTTCACCTTTAACTATACCGACGCTTACGATAATATGGTATATGATGCAGAATGGGCAGAAATAGACCCTTTTGATTTTGAGGGGTATTTATTCCAAGAAGGTAATGGAAATTATACAATTGAACTTAATACAAGTAAAGTTACGAATGGGGGTACTTTTGATTATAGATTTAATATTACTGCTATAGGAAACGAAACGCAAGAAATTACTATAAGAATGGAAGTTCTCTTACCAAACACTGAAATTGGATTCAAAACAGATATTATAGACTTAAAAGTTAAGGTTGGTGAAAATGTCACCCTTAATTTTAATTTTACCAAAGAACTTTCGGGAGATCCTATATTAGATCTACATACAGATAATATTACTATAACTCAAATGCCCGCTGATACATTGTGGGATAGAGGTGACTTTAATTGGTTGTTAATAAATCATAATGACGGTAATTATACATTGAATATTAGTACGGCGAATAATTTGGCTCAACAAGAATACACCATCAAAATTAATATCACTTATTCTTCTTCAAATCCAGGTCCTTATAATAACAGTATCTCATATGTGACCTTTACATATGGAACACCTACAGTTACCCCTCCAAATGGAGGTGGCGGTGGTGGAGGAGGTGGCGGTGGTGGAGGAGGTACAACAGTAACAGGAATTGCTCCAGAAACGCTTATGCTCTATATTATACTTATTGCGGCTGTAGTTGGTATTGTAGGTGCTATTGTAGGGATTCAAAAGGGTGTTATAGCTCCTAAGAAGCGCGAAAAAGAGAGGATACTCAGAGAAGTAACCACGATTTTCGACGATGCGATTAATCTAGAACATATCTTGGTTATCTATAAAAATACAGGTACGTGTATTTTCTTTAAATCCTATGGAATGGAGGAAATTGATCCTGAATTAATTAGCGGATTTTTAACAGCTGTATCCTCCTTTGGAAGAGAAATGGACTCCCAAGAGGCTTTAAACGAGATTAAATATGGAGATAAAATGTTGCTTTTGGCAGATGGTGAACATATTCGAATTGCGTTAGTCTTAGAAAAAAGTGCCTCAATCATATTGCGTCAACATTTAAAAGAACTAATTGATGCAGTTGAAAGAAGATATGCTCAAGATCTTCCAAATTGGCGAGGAAGAATGGATGTATTTAGAGATGCGGGAGAGATCGTAGATGATGTCTTAAGTACTTCGATAATTTTACCTCATAAAATTGAACGTGATATAGCAAAGGTTAAAGCACTTGAAAATCCACATTCAAAAGCAGTATTAAAAGTTGCGTCTAATTTAGTGGAACAAGCTGATAGAGATTTCTTCTTTATTGCAACTTTATTGATAGAAGCAACAGATAAAACAGGAAAAGATAAAGCCGAAGTATTCATGGGTATAAAAGAATTAAGGGATTCAAAAATACTTGTACCAATAGAATTAGCTAAAATCCAAGCGCAACCAGTTTCACAGCAGGAATTAAACTTGATTTATCAAAGATTGTGTGATGTTCCAGGATTAAGCGAACAAGAACGCAAAAAATTAGCTGAAGATGTTGCCAAAATGGCTCCTGCAGAAAGAGAAGCGTATTTAACTAGCTGTGAGCAACATAAAGAAATAATATCTGCTCCAATTAAATCAGTAGCTGGTGAAAAAGTAATTGAAAATGTTAAATCTGCCAAAAAGGAAATAAGCAAATTGAACAAGCAAGCTAAAGTAGAGGTTAAAAAGAAAAATACTGAAAAAGGTATTGAATTGTATCAAGAAGCGGCGTTTATTGCTACGAATTGGGATTTAACTAAGGAAGTTGAAGAAATCGAAGATATAATTCGAGTGGTTAAAATTACTGCTTTTAAGGACAAAATGAAAGTCTTAGAATCTGAAGCGAAGTTAGCCGCAAAAGGTGAAGATTATACAGAAGCTGCAAGAAAATATAAGCTTGCAGCCGATACTGCTTCAGAAATCTTCAAATTAGGCGTAACAGAAATGACAAAAGAAGTTAAGAGATTAACAAATAAATCCAAGGAATTTGAGAAATTAAGCTAATTTTTATTTTAACTAATATTATTTTTATTTCTATTTTTTATTTTTTTAGAATAATTTTTTATATTAAAACAATATTTATTAATAATTATGGAAAATCCTCTTAAGGAACAAATTGAAACTATTATCTTACGAATTCTATATAATGAAAAATCAGTAAAATCTACAACAATATTAGTTGACAAGGTATTGAATAAAACCTTTGAAGAAAAAATCACAGTTTCTGAAAAAAACATTAAAGATATCATAAACCAAATGGATAAGGAGGATAAGATCCAATACTCTCAGAAAACGGGATGGAGAATACAAATATAATTTTTTTCTATTTTTACTATTTAACTCTTAGGAATTCTCAAGTTAAATTAGGTAAAAAATTGTAATAAAAAATTAGTTATAGATTAAAATTATAAAATTGAAATAATTTGATATTTTAAATAAATTAAGAGTCAGTAATACCGTTTTCTGTTATAGAGAACACAGCTTCTCCTTCGGGTAAGTGAGGTGCGTCAACAACTTTAGCGATTCTTTGTTCGCCTTTCCCTTTTCTCAAAAAAACTCTGATTGTAGAGCCGTGAGCAACAACATTTCCTCCAGCAGGTCGAAGAGGATTTCCGTAAAATACATCAGGTTTAGCGGCAACTTGATTAGTCACTATAATTGCTAACTCCGGATGGATATCTGCGAGTCTTAATAAATCGTGTAAATGTTGATTAATTAATTGTTGTCTATTTGCTAAAGTACCTCTCCCGATATATTCACTTCGGAAATGACCAATTATCGAATCTACAATAATTAACTTGATGTTTTTTTCTTTAACAAGATTAGCCGCTTCTTTAACTAAAAGAATTTGATGATCAGAATTGTACGCCCGTCCGAAAACAATGTTTTTTAAAACTTTTGTATAATCAAGATCAAGTGCTTCCGCCATTTGTATAATTCGCTCTGGTCTAAACGTACCTTCAGTATCTATATAAAGCGCATTTCCTTCAAGTCCACCTTTTTCTTTTGGTAATTGAACGTTTACGCATAATTGATGGGCTAATTGAGTTTTTCCCGTTCTAAATTCTCCGAAGAATTCAATAACGCTTCCTGTCTCAACGCCTCCTCCTAATACATCGTCCAATTCTTGATTATTCGTAGTAATTCGTGCGATGTTTTTTCTATGTTCCCATATTTCATTTCCTGATTTGAACCCAATATTAAGTTTTTCCATAGAGGTCTTGATTAACTTAGCTGTTGTTTTATCTCCTAAACCAGATTCATCTTGAATTATTTTTGGTGGAGTAAAGGCTATTGATTCAAGACTGCTAAATCCTGCTTTTATCAATTTTTTTAATGTTGCGTCTCCTACACCAGGTAGTTTCTTTACTTCATTAATGCAATCATCCAGGGTCCTTGTATCTTCAAAACTGTCATCAATTTCTTCGTCTTCGTAATCAGAAACATCCTCATCATTTTCGTATTCTTCTCCTAATTCTTCAAACGCTTCAATTAATTCTTCTTCGTCTTCATCGTCGTATTCTTCATAATCATCCTCTTGATCTTCATCACTATCATCTTCGATTGCATCATTTTGCTTAATTAATTTTATAATCTCAGCTTTTCGAGCTTTAGATGGAAGTTCTATATCTTGTTCCTCTGCATAACTCTTTAGATCTTTAACAGTCATAGCGTCAAAATCGATACTTTGATCTTCACTTTTTGTTTCTATTGCTTTAGCCATTATAAATCACATTGTTAATTTTTTTTTAATTGTGTTTAATAATATTTTTATAAAGTTACTATATAGGTAGAAAAACCATTATTTTAAAGAGAATAGACTCATGATTTATCAAATTTTTTTCCGACAAAAGTCAAAAAAGCTTAAAATCTAATTTTACGTTAGTTTTGTTTTTTATTGATTGGATAAATAAGAAATCTAATCTAAAACCAATAACCTATGAAAACTTAAGAACAATATTAGAAAAAATTAGAATTTTCTTGTAAGGAGGAATATGGCTTAATTAAGTAATATTTTTAATATTGTCACTCACTTTTCTCATTTCAATAAATGCGGTATCCATACGAGCGTCAACATTAAGACATAAAGCAAGAATGAGCTCTTTTCCCGCTTCCATAACAATAAAATTCCCACCATCCCCTTGTAATATGCACAAATCTAGAATTCCAGATTTCAATTCGAGTAAAACTCGTTCTGCTACAGAAAGTATAGTGGCAGTCATAGCTGCTAATTTAATATCGGAAATTCCTTCTTCTAATATTGATTGGACAATTAATCCTTCGGCACTAACTATGGCAGAAGATCTCACTCCATCTATATTGTCATGGAGAGTTTGGAGAAGAAATAATAATTGCTCGTCAGACATAGAAATATTATTGAATGATTATTTGAATTATTTATTTATAAAATAAAATTTATTTTATAAAAATATTAACCTTGTAGATAAATAAAAACTTTTGTTTAAAGTGAATATTAAATGAATATAGATGTAAATTTAGAATACTATCCAAAAATAACAAATAAGATTCTTGAGAAATCGATTAACAAGATTAATGAAAATAAAAGTAAATGGGATACTCCATTTTTTATTGATACAAAAACCTATTTAGATTTAGAAAAAATAAGGGAAGTTTCACAATCTTTTATTGATAATCGTATTAAAAATGTAATAATATTGGGGACTGGGGGTTCTATTCAGAGTTTTTTGGCTTTAAAACATCTCTCAAATAAAATAATTTATCCCCTTACAAGTTCGAGATCAGTTGAGTTAAAACAGTGTTTAGATGAAACTAAACCTGAAGATTCTGTTGTAATCCCAATATCTAGAGGGGGTGAGACTTTAGATGTTAATTCTGTTATTGGAATATTCTTAAATAAAGGTTATAACTTCTTAGGATTATCTTCAAAAGGCACTATGTATGACATGTTAAAGAAGATTAATTGTCCAATTTTAGACGTACCCGATCTTTCAGGGCGTTTTGCAGGTTCTATTTCAAATGTTGGTATTGTTCCAGCTTATTTAGCTGGTATTAAAGTTAATGATTTTTTAATCGGTTTAGATGAGGGTTATCAAATATTTATGAACTTTAAAAATAATCCTGCGTTAGAATTTTCCTCTTTTCTTTACAGTTTATATAATTTAGGTTATAAAGTTGCATTTTCTATGCCTTATTCAATTAATCTTGAAGGAAGCGTGGGATTATTTGTTCAAGAGATATCCGAGAGCTCCGGAAAGAACGATATAGGATTGATGGGAGCTTATCAATCAGCACCGTTATGTCAACATTCTGTTTTAGAATATTTATTAGGTGGATATAAAGGTGTGGTGATACCAATATTGTGGTCTTTAAATAACGAAGTCCCAGATATGTCTTTAGTTTCTTCTATTGATTATATAAATGGACAATCGAGTAATACTATTGTAAATTATCAAGCAGACGCTACCTTTCAGGCGTTGATAGAACAGAATATACCTTGTGCTAAATTATTACTTGATTTTCCCAATGAGAGAAATATAGGAAATTTAATTGCATTTATCCAGTCTACAATTTATTATTTATGCTTATTATTAGATGTAAATTGGGCTAATAACCCAAAAGTAGTTATTGGAAAAAAGATTTGTAATGAGGCATTAAAAAATAAAGCAACATTAGATCAACGAATAAAAGATAGAGAAAGAATAGCAAATAAAATTTTTTCAGATTTTTTCTGAAATAAAAATTACATTTTTTCAAGAAAAATGTTTAAGTTATAAAAGCGTCATAGAGAACGTTTACTGCTTTTTTACAATTATTTCTTTCGATTATTATAGTTATATTTAATTCAGAGGAACCTTGAGCAATAGCTCTTACATTGATTCCATTATTTCCTAGCGTAGTAAATACCTTCCCAGCAATACCCGGTGTATGTAACATTCCAGCACCTATAACTGCGATTAATGAAATATCATTGTCAATTTTAATGCTAAACCACTGCTTACCAAATAGATCGGAATTTCTCAGTAAAAAACTAACCTTCATTGACTCGTCCATATCTATTCCAAAAGTGATATTATTTTCAGACGAGCTTTGTGAAATAAACATGATATTAATATTATTTTCACTCAATAGAGAAAATAATTTATAGACTGTACCAGGTAAAGAGATCATAGTTCCGCTTTCTATCGTCACCATGGATAACTTTTCTATTGAGGTTATCGCTTTTATAATATGTTCATCTTTGATTACATCTTTAGTAATAGTTGTAAAATCTCTTGATTCTGGCTCTTTAAATGGTCTAATTTCAGAGGGTATGCTCCGTTTTTCATTAACATCTAGACACAATGGATGGAGTACTTTTGATCCGAAAAATGCAAGTTCCTTAGCTTCGATATATGAAATATTTTTGAGCAACGATGCATTATGTGCTATTCTGGGGTCAGCATTCAAAAATCCTTGTACATCTTTCCAATATATTACTTTACAGTTAAAATTTGGCATTAAACTATATGCTAATATGGCAGCAGTTAAATCTGTCGCTCCTCGTCCAAGTGTTGTAATTTTTTTATCTTTGGTGGACCCATAATACCCTGTCACACATATTAATTTAATATTTTCTGAATTTAATAAAGGCGCCACTTTATTTAACACTAATTGCTCAGTTTCCTCTAAATAGGGAAGTGCATTTCCAAAATTGTCATCAGTTAAAATTATTTCATCTGAAGATATAAATTGTGAAGTAATACTAAATTTGGAAGAATTAAGATATTGTGAGAGTAGAAATGTGCTCAATTTTTCTCCATATGACACAATAATGTCTTGAATGTCCATACTAGGACGAAGTAATCGCACGATACGACCTAATTGATTCAATTCATCTATGTTGTCTTCCAAAAAATCAAGAGTGTCGTTATATTCGTGATTTTTATCGTCTATAATCTCATCTATTATATTTTTATGTACATTATAAATATTCTCAAGTATAAAATCACATTCAGGTGCTTCACTACAGGATTTTTTATAAAAATCTATGAGCTTGTCAGTTACACCCTTAATTGCAGATGATACAGCTATTATTTTTGAGTTTTGAAGGTACTTATTAATAATTTCTGCAGTTTTTTTAAAAGATTCAGCATCTTGAAGACAAGAACCACCAAATTTCATCACTGTTACTGCAGCTTTTTCTTCAGGCAAGTTAATCGTAACCAATTGTTCTAAATTTAATACTAGATATTATAAAATCAAATAAAATTAATAGACTTTATGATTTCTCTAAGATTCTTAAAAAGTGAATCGAAAGAAATTTCCAAAAATAATTTAAATAAATATCATTAGTTAGTTTTTTCTTTCCATTTTTTCTAAAATATTTGCAATAGCATAAGCAGAGAACCATAACAATGCTCCAAATATCTGTATATATGGATTACCTTCAAATTTGGAAATAGATAATAACAAGAAGTTCTGAACCACCATAAAGCTTACAAGTAATCCTGTTAGAAAAAGTGTTGCCCGCCTTTCTATTGGTTTTAAAACACCCCAAAACATAATTGCAGTCCATCCAAACATAAAAGGGAAAGATCCAGATATCTCCTGATTATTTATAATGTTTAAAAAATACATTACTCCATAATAAAAGTCTTGAATTATACCAAGCCAATAAGAAAAGTAAATGTAAATCAGAGCAATTAATTTCTGATAATCTTTATTGCGATAGCTATTAATTAAAGAAAAATTCTCATTATTTCTATCGTTCATAATTTTTGAAAGCTTTCGTTTCATTTAAGATCACCTTTATATAATTCTTGGTTCAATTTAGAAAATTTTTGCATTATTATATTTGATTCTTCTAGTAAATCCTGCTTTACCTTATTGTCCATATTATAATCTTCCTTATACACTATTTTTCTTACTCCAGCGTTAATAAGTAGTTTTAAACATGCCATACAAGGGAATGTAGTGCTATATAATGTAGTATTTCCTTTAATAGATGTACCGTGAATAGCCGCTTGAATTACACAGTTGATTTCAGCGTGGACACCTCGACATAACTCGGGTTTTTCCCCAGGTCTAAGATTCTTTCGTACACATTTATCTACAGTACAGTGCTCAAATCCCGAAGGAGCCCCATTATACCCTGTACTTATAATGTGAGAATCCTTTACTAATACAGCGCCTACTTTTCTTTTTATACAAGTGGAGCGTTGAGACACAACATCTGCTATTTCCATAAAGTATTGATCTTTAGAGATTCTTTCGTTTTTATTATCAGTCATTTATGAGTATTTTAGATTTAATTAAGTTTATCTATTCATTATTAAATTTTAAACAATTAAAACGATACTATTTTCAAATTACTTACTGAATTATATAAATAAAAGAAGTAATATTAATGTCTGGTTAAAATTAATCGTCTTTTTAATAGACCAGAAGTTAAAACTTTTTCAAGAAAATCTTAGAATAATTTTACGATTTAATTCAATTCTATTGGAGAAGAATAACCAAAGATTTTAATTTTAAGTATTAAGTTAATTATTAATTTAGGACCATAAACCATTATACTGAGTTTTAATTTATGTCAACACTACTAAAGAAATTTTTCTCAAAATCTTTTTTAAAGCAATTAATTCAGTTTGCAATTGTAGGAGCAATAGGTACTTTAGTCAATTTATCAATTCTATATCTATTAACGGAATTTTTGAATGTATATTATATTGTCTCTGAAATTATTGCGTTCTTTGTATCAGTTTTAAATAATTATATTTTAAATAAAGTTTGGACATTTAAAGAGAAAATCCAACAAGTGCTTTTTAAAAAATACATAAAATATACGCTTATTTGCTTGTTGTCTTTAATAGTCAATCTAAGCGTTTTATACCTATTAGTGGAAAATTTTAATTTTTGGTATGTGTTTGCTGAAATTGTTGCAATTTTTATCTCCTTTATAATTAACTTTATTGGAAATAAATTTTGGACATTTAGAGATACTAATTCTAAAGCGATTAATTTTTAAACCGTCTCTTAGTAAATTTATTATCGAAATAGGGGATGGTTAAATAAAAAAAGAATAATAGCAATGGCAATTAAACACGCTAAAATTGACAATGCGTACGTTAGAAAATTATTACCAACCTTAAAGTGCAGCCGACTCACTTTTAAATCAATATCTATTATTAAAATTTCGTCATTTGTTTTTAAATGTCCATAATACACCAGAGGTGTAAGATATCTCATATACAATTTTGCGAACGCCATAAAGGAAAACATTAATAAAATAGAAAAGAAAGTTATTTCTAATGAATCTGCTTTTTTTACTCTTAATATTAGGTAAATAAAAAATAAAATACAAAAAGGTATAATTTTAATATACAAGGGAATTTGTCGACTTTCTGGATGAGGCCCAGTGAGCCAATGATCGTAAAGATCTAAATAATTTGGTAAATAGAACACTGGGCTTATTAAAAAGATAACAATAGGGACACCAATAAAAATAATAACTTTTTTTAATTCTGGCCAGTCTTTATTATACAAATACTTAATAAAAAAATATATTGCAGCAGGTAAAGTATACCATTTAGCACAAATAGATAATCCAAGAAATAAGTAAAACAAAGATTTATTTTCTTTTGGGTAAAAATATAACCCAATCACCAATAATAAACAAAAGAAGCTGTCTGTTATACTATAACCACAATTACTCCCACTAAAAACATAACTTAGAAAATAAAAGGGATTTAATAAGAAAATACCAAAAGTAAGGTTTCGATTTGGGATTTCAAATCGCTTTAAAACGAAGTAGAATAAAATTACCACTATTAATTCTAAAAGAAAAGCATAGAAAACATATAATTCAAATATCTCAAAACAGGCAAATCTCAAAAAAACTAAGAAATAATTTGTCAATGGAGGGTAAGCTAAGGTGTACCAATCCCATTCTCCCGTGAAAATTGAGTTAATATCGCTATAATTCCATCCAACATCCCCCCACGATATACCAGGTTGTAAATGAATAATATAATAATAAATTAACATAAATACTCTTATTGCTATTCCCGCTATTATAATAAGTGTTTCAATTAATAGGGTTGATTTAAAAGACCAAGGTTCTTCATTTTCAAATTCAGACATAGAATATTTAATTTAAATTTAAATTCTTTAAAAAAAATTTTCCTATTTAGGTTTACGTTTTTATAAATTTTAAAGTCATATTTAATTTGATATTCTTTTTATATATTAATCGAGAGTAAAATATTTTTAGAAATTGTTCAAATTTAAAAAAGTATGAAAAAAGTAGAACTTTTAGCACCAGCTAAAAATTTTAAGGCAATTATTGGAGCTTCTAAATATGCTGATTCAATATATTTTGGATTAAATCGATTAAATATGAGGATGCGGTCAGAGAATTTTGATGTTAGAGACTTAAATAAAATTGTGGGATTTTGCCATAAAAATCGTCTTAAAACTTATCTTACGACC
>JBHLLE010000019.1:0-9796 GCA_048885945.1 Candidatus Hermodarchaeota archaeon
GGTTATTATGTATAATCACCACTCTTTTGGCAGCAATTATCACCGTTGTAGTTGTTGTTTTGATATTAGCTACCATTGTTATTCGATTATGTCATTTTCTTAAGATAAGGAGCGGAACGTATCTTCTGGGTATGACGATTTGTATAAATATTGGCTCGATAATTACGCCTTTTTCGTCTGGAGAGAATATAATCATATCCACAGCTTTCGGATTAGATGTTTTATATTTTGTCCAATACTTTTGGCTATTTTCCTTTGGTTTATTATTTTTGACGATTTTTTTAATGGATCGTTTTATATTAAGTAAAGAACCAAAAATTGACGATCAACAAAAAAGATTTGTGCTTGATCTTATCGATACGGATGTAATGATTAAAAATAAAAAAATGTTTTACATTAACAGTTTTGCGATTATTACTACCATCGCCTTATTTGCTATATTACCTTTGCTGTATTTAACTGCAGCAATCTCCGCTTTAATCTTAGTTCTTATTAATAGAAAATATACAAAAAAAGAAATGAGTCAACTCTTACGAGATGTTGAATGGGAAATAATTTTCTTTTTTATCGCTCTGTATGTAGTAATAGGCTGTCTTTTGGAAGCAGGTTTCAGAGAATTGATTGAAATGATTCCGTTCCGTGGTTTAAATATATTTTTACTCGCTTTAATTATTTTAATTGCTGTAAGCCTAATTTCTGGTTTTGTCGCAAATACTCCTACAGCTTTAGTTTTTATTCCAATTATTGATACTTTAATTGTTAGCGGAGGTTTCTCACCCATCCCATTGTTGTTTGCTTTTATAATTGGTATTAATCTTGGAGGAAACATTATCCCACAAGGAGCAGCATGTGATATGATGACGTTAAAAATCGCACAAGATAAAGGGGTTGAGAATTTTAGTTATAAACGATTACTTAAAACAGGATCAACATTTGCACTGATTCATATTGCTGCATCAGTAGGATTTTTATTTATTTTGGTCTTAATATTCGGTTAAGTATAACTTTCTAAAAAAAGTAATTAAAATTTAGAATAACTCTATTTAAATTTAAGGATAAAATCCTCTTAATTGAATCGCTTCAGCAACACCACTTACAGCAATAATATATGCTGCCATTCTAAGTGAAATTTTTTTTTGTTGAGATAATTGATAAACATCTTCAAATGCTCGTAGTAGTACTCTCTTGAGTTCTTTGTTAATTCTATCAAGATCCCAAAAATAACTCGAAATATCCTGGATATATTCGAAATATGACACTAAAACACCTCCACTATTGGCTAATATGTCTGGAACAACAACAATACCTCTTTCATTTAATATATCGTCAGCTTCGGGAGTTGTAGGACCATTGGCTCCTTCTAATACGACTTTGCAATCAATTAAATTCGCATTTTGTTTTGTGATTTGATTTTCTCTTGCTGCTGGAATTAATATATCACATTTTAAATTTAAAATTTCGTTAGTAGGGAGAATTTTTACCGAATTATTATTATACATTTTCAAAGAATTTCTTTCACTTTTCCATTTGATTAATTCCGGAATATTTAAACCGACTTCTGAATATAAGCAAGCAGAAGAATCCGCAATCGCAATGATTTTACAACCTAGATTGTATAGTTCCTCAGCAATCACGATTCCAACTTTGCCAAATCCTTGAACGACTGCTGCAGATTCCAATAAATTTATATTCAATTTTTCAGCCAGCGCTATAATGATAAAAAATAGTCCCATTCCAGTCGCCCTACTTCTTCCGAGCGATCCTCCAATTCCAACAGGCTTTCCAGTCACTACTCCTGGTATTGTTCTACCTTTATTCATTGAATATGTGTCCATTATCCAAGCCATGGTTTGAGCATTCGTATTCATATCTGGTGCGGGAATATCTATATTTGGTCCTATTATGTTTATGATTTCAGACGTATACCTTCGTGTTAATCGTTCAATTTCTTCTTGCGATAATTCTTTTGGATTAACACATATTCCTCCCTTAGCACCTCCTAAAGGTAGCTTCAATAGACTTGTTTTCCAAGTCATCCACATTGCTAAAGCTTTAATTTCGTCTAATGTTACCTTTTTATCATATCTTATACCACCTTTACCAGGACCTCTTACAGTTGAATGTTGAGCTCTATATCCCTGAAAAACTTTTATTCGACTATTTTTCATTTTTATCGGAATCGATACTGTCAAGATTCTCTCCATGTATTTTAACTTTTCGTGAATATCTTGATCAAGATTCATTAGTTTTGCGACTTTTTCCAACTGTTTCAAAGCGGATTCGTACGGATTTATTTCCATATTCAGATTCCTTTGTTTACTATTTTTTGTTTAATAATTAGTAGAATTTAATTTTAAAAAGTATGATTTAGTATTTAAATTTTCAATTAATAAAATTACGATGATGATAATAGTCATAAAATTTTGTGAAAAATTAATATCAATAAATTAACAATAAACTTTTTTGGTTTTTCTACATTCTTTTTAATTGTGGATACTGTTATTGTTTTAGATTTTGGAGGACAATATTGTCATCTTATTGCTCGGAGAATAAGAGATATAGGAGTTTACTCAGAAATTTTACCGTTTGATGTCGATATTCATAGATTAAAGTTAATTAATCCTAAAGCAATTATTCTCTCTGGCGGACCAAATAGTGTCTATGATGAAGGGACTCCCAAATTATCCAAAGAATTTTTTTCTTATGTTTTAACCAATAAAGTTCCCGTATTAGGTATTTGCTATGGATTTCATTTAATTATTCATCAATTAGAAGGGAAAATAGAGCTATATGATCAAAGGGAATATGGACGTACAGATATCAAAATTCTTAAAAACGAAGGTCTATTTGAAAACTTGGAAAATAACGAAGTTGTTTGGATGTCTCACGGAGATCAAGTGAAAGAATTACCTGTAGGCTTTAAAATTTTAGCAAAGACGGAGACATGCCCTATTGCTGCTTATGGTGATGATGAGAGATTATTATATGGAGTTCAATTTCATCCTGAAGTTAATCATACACCTAAAGGGAATGTAATTTTAGAGAACTTTGTTATAAAAATTGCTAAATCTAAAAAAGAATGGAGATTGGAAGATTTAATTAAGGAAAAAATTGAGGATATTAGAAAAGAAGTAGGCTCAGTTAATAAAGTAATTCTTGGACTAAGTGGAGGTGTTGATTCTTCTGTGACAGCTATGCTCCTCCATAAAGCTATAGGAGAAAGATTACATAGTATTTTTGTGAATAATGGGGTTTTAAGAAAAGACGAAGAAATAGAAGTTCAAAAGATATTTCAAGAGAAGTTAGGTTTTAAAAATTTTCATTATATAAATAAGGAAAATCTTTTTCTTGATCGATTAAAAGAAATTAAAGATCCCGAAGAAAAACGTAAAATAATTGGTCATACATTTATAGAAGTCTTCGAAAACAAGACGGTTGAATTAGAAAAAGAATATCCTGACATAAAATTTCTTGCTCAAGGAACTATATACCCAGACCGGGTAGAAACTGCTACTACGAGTAAATCTGCTGCGAAAATTAAATCTCACCACAATCTTACCTTGCCAGATAACATGGTTTTAAAAATAATTGAACCTCTTAAAGACTTATATAAAGACGAGGTAAGACGAATTGGATTAAAATTAGGGCTACCCAGAGATTTAGTATTCCGACATCCATTTCCAGGTCCTGGTTTAGCGGTGAGGGTAATAGGGGCAATTGATAAAGAAAAATTAGACATTTTAAGAGAAGCAGATTCAATTTTAATTCAAGAAATTAAAAAAGCCGGAATATATGAAGATCTTTGGCAGGCATTTTGCGTATTTTTGCCATTAAAAACCGTAGGTATTATGGGCGATTATCGCACATATGAATACATCTGTGCCATAAGAATAGTTGAATCATTAGACGCTATGACCGCAAATTTTTCTAAAGTGGATTGGAATCTTCTTGAAAAAACTAGTACTCGCATAATAAATGAAGTACAAGGAATTAATCGCGTAGTTTACGATATTTCAAATAAACCTCCAAGTACTATAGAATACGAATAAAACTATATAAAAAATAAAAAAAAATATATCAGAAAAGATTTATTCGTAATTACCTGAATATATCTCTTTCTTTACTAATTCTAAATCTAGTTCTTCTTGTGAATAAATTCCTAATTCCCAATGCTTACATACTTCAATAGCACGCTTCGAAATTGCAGCAATATCATGTCGATCTAGTAAGTTTAATTTGAATTTTCTTGCTCCAGCAATAAGTTGTTTTAAACCCACACCTAACTTATTTGTAAAATATGTATACACTCCAATTGCGGAAGCAGGAATTTCTTTATTGTTGTATTTTCGCATTAAAGCATCATACTCCAGAAATGCTTCGCTCATGTTTAAACTATCAGGATCTTTATCTTTTGGGAACCCTAAATAATTAAGCATGGCGGGGGTTACTTCCTTATTTTTGATTACTTCAGCAGCCCATTTTGCCTTCATAGAAGCAGTTATTGGTGCTCTGGCCATTGCTATACAATTTACATAAGGTGCTCCCATAGCTAACGCTTTAAACATTTGTGTCTCGTTGGCAAAACCTCCTGCAATTGAGATTGTAGGGATTTTTGCGTTTGGTGTCTTCTTTTTTATCATATCTAAACAAGCAACGACTAATGCTTCTAAATACGCTGTAGGAATTGAACCTTCGTTCATCATTCCAACTGGGCTCATTCCAGTTCCCCCTCCAGCGCCATCAAAAGTCATTCCATCTACTTTTCCCTCGACTCCTAATCTTACAATCCAAGCTGTACCAGATGGTCTATAAGCTCCTGTCTTTAGGAAAATGTTTTTTGTTCCACTTGAACGAAGTTGGTCAATTTCTTCTAAAACATCTTCAGTTGTTGCTAATCCAACTCTACTATGTCTCTCAAAATCTAAGATTAAACCTTGTTTATACTGGTCAATAACAATTGGATCACTTGGGTCGGGAATAACAAGGTATCCCCTATTTTGAAGGAGTTGCGCTCTTTCAAGAGTCGATAACCTTACTTCTCCTCCAATTGCCTTCGCACCCTGACCAAATTTTATTTCAAGTGAGTTGACATCGAGATTTGAAGTGACGTATTCGAAAGCTCCAAGTCTGCCGTCTTCTACATTCTTCTGGACAATAATATCTCCATTTTTTCCATCCCAAAATTCTCTATAGGTTGAAATTCTGTTCTTCATATCTGCCGTATCAATTACTTTTGGATAAGGCTGTCCGTTTGTAAAGGTTGCATTTGGATCCATTCCAATAACATTTTCTCCAATAGTAAGACTCACTCCTGATAAAGCTGCTCCCATAGCAAGGCCCTCCCAGTTTCTTTTTGCTACGTAAGTACTTCCCAATCCCGCAATAACTATGGGAAGCTTTTGATCTATATTTCCCCATTTTGTACTAATATCAGCGTTGGGAAATATGACTGTGTCTTCATTTACAGTTTCTAAACCGCCTGCGCCCCTACAATCAAACATAATTTGAAAATCTCCATAGGAGAATCTAAAATCTTTTGGAGTACCTGCGGTAGAATCACCAAAAAATTCTCTTAAAGGATATAATACTTCACGACCTCTAAGAGCACTTTTAGAAACCTCACACCAAACTGAACAGTCTGCTATACAAATCGGACATAATCCTGATTCACATGAATCCTCTGCTCTCGTTCGTGCTCCTATCATGCTATTTCTGTGAGTAATCATATTGAACTTAGTCATATTTCTATTTCACCTTTAATTTTTTATTGAGATTTGATTTATTTTCAATTTATTGAATTTATGAAAATATAATATAATTATTTATATTGTTCTTGTTAGTTAAACAATATTTAATTATTTATTGAAACTATACGGATTTAACCGGTATAACTGATATAGTTTCTGAACATTCATGCACTTTACGCATAAAAACTTGAAAAAGTTTCAAAAAGAAAATAATTATTATACAAAAAAGTATAATTTGATCAATTTTATAAATGGAAAAAAATCACTATTTAAAGAAAACATAAATTTTTATGCGTGAATTTATATGGTATTCAAAAATTGAAATTCAATATTTCAATTACGAAATAGTTTATACACTCAACTTAAGTTAATTGATTTTTTAACACTTTAATTTCAATTTTTATTTCTAATTAAAAATATTTAGAGGTGAATTTAAAATATGACAGATGTAAAAGTATTAAAAAAATTTGCAAAACAAGTAGTCTCGATGGATGGAATGGAAATAGGAAATCCTATTGTTCTTGAGGAAATTTCATTTGTACCAATCATAAAGCAACAAATTCCAATAGAAGATCGTGACTATTTAACTCTTTCAGAAGCATTAGAACAAGAAGTATGTAAAATAATTGATAAAGGAACTGAAGTCGCGCACATAGTTTTTGAAAATCTAGGAGACCTACCGATCTTAGTCGAAGAAGGAGAGATCTTTAAAGGTGCTGGAACTCAAGACCGTATATCGGTTGGTACTGTAATGGTACAACCAAGGGATGTAATCGAGATCGCCGTAAAATGCGTCCACGCCCCACACCACTTATCCGCTGGAGCTAATTTTATGTATGGAGGAAAAGCTGGTCGCGGAATGCTAAACGAAATTAGAACACTTAAGATTGCTAACGCACAAATGAATGCTCCTGCATCTACAATTGATCAATCGCGCGTATGGAATAAAGTTAGCGAAGAAATGGAGTTTGAAAGTAATGTATCTGATACTACGCAATATTCACAAGGAGTAAAAGAGCGAAGTAAAAGAGCTAAAAAGAGAAGTGAAAAAGTGAAATTTCCCAATAATACCGTTGGTTTTATTGCTATTGATTCTGAAGGTGAAATTAAGGGAATAGAGATTCATCGATCTCCTCATAACTTTAACATTCGAAAAGAGGGCATATTTGAATCGTTAGAAGCGAATGTATCGTGGGATTCGAAAGGAAAAGGTCCATACAAAAAATCTGAAGAAAAAGTTAAAGGTATATTCGAAAAACTGGCAAATATCGAAGAAGGAAAAGACGCATTACATCAAGTTGAGGTTGAAGGTATTGTCATTAATATGGATGATTTATCCGGAGAGGCCTTTACTAATGCTTTTTATTCGTCAGTATGTCCTTACTGCAATAAACCAAAACCACGAAAAAAAGAATGTCCACATTGTGGTTCAGAAGAAGACGACTCGGAAGAGCTAACATATATGAGTCTCTATTAAATTTTTAAATTTAACAAACACTAAATAATATTTAATTTTTTTTAAAACTTTTTTTTCTAAAAATTAATAAAAGATAATTAAAATTTTTCACATTAAATATATTCTATTTCCCCCTTTAATCGAATATCTCTTGAAGAACTTCCTATAAGGATGTTGAAAAAGCCTTTTTCGGCTGTCCAGCAATGATTTATCTCATTAAAAAAAGAGAGGTCGCTTTTATCAAGTTCAAAAGTTACTGCTCCTTTCTCGCCAGGTTTGAGAAATATTTTTTTGAATCCCTTTAGTTCTTTTAGAGGTCTTTCTACACTGGCTTCCATATCTTGTATATATAGTTGAGCTATTTCACCGCCGAGACATTCTCCTGAATTAGTTATATCACAACTCACTGTAAAAGTATCATCCCCAGATACTTTTTCCTTACTTATCTTGAGATTTTCGTAAGTAAACGTAGTGTAAGATAATCCATATCCAAAAGGAAAAAGGGGTTCTATTTTTTTTGTATCAAAATGACGATAACCAACAAAAATACCCTCATCGTGATATACTTTCTTATGTCCTGGATATGTTTTCTTATTTATGTGAGCAGGAGAATCTGATAATTGTTTTGGGATAGTCACTGGCAGTTTACCTGAAGGATTTACGTCACCAAATAGTAGATTTGCTATAGCATTTCCGCCTTCCATTCCGGGATACCATGCTTGCAATATTACTGGAACTTTTTCACCCCATTCATTCATTCCAACAATACAGCTAATAAGAATAACAATTGTTTTTGGATTCTCAGTTACTGTCTTTTTGATTAATTCAATTTGGTCTTTAGGAAGTTCAAAAGATTTTCTATCAACAAATTCAGAATCCATACCTTTTTCATGGTTTAATCCCGCAAAAATAATCGCAAAGTCTGCCTCAGAAGGAGTATCTATAATCTCTATTTTTCCTTTACATTTATCTTGCATCCCTTTTATAGGAGTGACTTCGTAGGGAGGAAGCACTTGTGAACTTCCACCTCCCATTGCCATTACTTGATCAGAGTTAGGTCCGATTATTGCAATTTTTTTTATCTTATTAATATTTAAAGGTAACAGATTACCTTCGTTTTTGAGTAATACAATTCCTTCTTCTGCAATGTTTCGTGCAAGATTTTGATGTTCAGGAGTATTTCTACTCCCTCTTGGGATTGTACTTTTATTATCAAAAAGTCCCGTAAGAATCATCACACGCAATAATCTTCTTATGTTTTCGTTTAGTGTTTCTTCAGAAAACTTACCTTCTGAAAACTCTTTCCTAAGTGTTTTTTTTTTAAATTTAATAGCTGCTGGCATTTCAAGTGATAAACCAGCATTTACAGCTTTTGTAGTGCTTTCTGACCATCTTGTAGCGTACCAGTCAGTAACAACAAATCCCCGAAAATTCCATTCATTTCTTAATCTTTCTGTAATTAAATTATTATTTTCGCATCCATACACACCATTTACTTTATTATAACAACTCATAAATGACCATGCGTCAGTTTCACGGACTGTTGCTTCAAAGGCAGGGAGGTAAATTTCTTGAAGTGCTCTTTCACTTACTTCAGCACTCACAGTAAATCTATTTGTTTCTTGATTATTACAAATATAATGTTTCACACAAGCGGCAATTCTTTGACTTTGAAGACCCTTTACGATACGAGTGGCCATAATCTTATTTAAATAGGGATCCTCAGTCTGATATTCAAAATTTCTTCCACCAAGTGGAGTTCTAATAATGTTTATTCCTGGACCAAGGGACATATGATAGCCAATTTCCATTATTTCTTGAGCCAAGGCAACCCCAAATTTTTCAGCTAAATCAGGATTCCATGTTGAAGTTCTACAAACACCTACGGGAAAATAAGTACATTCTTTATTCCCCACGCTGTGAGGGCCAATCCCATGAGGTCCATCGCACATTTTAAATTGTGGTATCCCTAATCTTTTTATAGGTTTCGTATAAAAACCTTGTATTCCTGCGCTAAGTCGAAATTTTTCGTCAAGCGTGAGCCTCCCTAGTAGATCTTTAACTCTCTGTTCCAAATCTAAATCTCTGTCCATAAAAGGTAATTTAGATAATTCTTGCTTAGTATATTCATCAATCATTAATTTGTACCATAATTCATAAGTTAAATATTTTTTTTAAGATACGATAGATAATAAAAATTAAATCTTAGAAATGATATTATTTTAAAAAATGGAGGAAATGATTGTTTTATAGAATTTATAGCGATATTATAATTAACTTCTCTTATATACTCCTATTTCTTTCGCATAACGATAAGCTTCAAGAATAGATTCAACCACCATTCCTTTAAATAGACTATTTGACGAAGAAAAGAGATAACCACCTCCAGGGCTGCCTTGCTCGATACATCTTTCTACATCTTTACGAACTAAATCTAAGTTTGGTTGAGTAAGAACATTAGTTACGTCTAAATTACCCGCTAGAATTAACTCTTTACCGAATTTTCTTTTTATTCGAGCTAAATCGATATCTGCATTTGGTTCGAGAGAATGGATTCCCTCAAATCCTGCTTCAATAAGATCCTTTCTTAATG
>JBHLLE010000019.1:9806-13879 GCA_048885945.1 Candidatus Hermodarchaeota archaeon
GGATTAGAGGCTCAATTGCTCCGTCTGAATGCCAAATAAGTGGAACTTTTGTTGATCTTACTACTTTTTTATAAAATGGAAGTACAAGCTCTTTAAACATTTTAGGAGACATCATAGGTCCTGATTTAAAAGCAACATCATCACCAATCATAAAATAATCTATATCATTCCTACTAGCTTCTTCAATCATTGCTATAGTCCATTCAGTACTTCTTTCGAGAATAGCTTTAACTAATTCCAGATTTCTACGAAGTGCTATAAAAAAATTTTCCATGCCCATACTCATGTATGTGAGCCCTAAACAAGCATCGTGAGACGCATAATAAAGTGCGTATGTTTCGCTATACTTTTTTTTAGTATTTTTTATCTCTTTTTCTGGAAACCAGGCTTTCGCATATTCTAAGGAAGGAGTGTATTTTTCTAAATCCTTAATATCCTTAATTACACCTCCTACGTACCACCCATCCTTAAAAATTCGCCCCCACTCATCTATCCCCGTTCTCCACGCATTAGTATTTTGAGGATGCCCTACGGCTATTGGAAAACAATCGAGACCGAGGATTTCGCGGGTTTTATATGGGTTTCCTCCTCCAATAGCTTCAGTAATTTCGGTTTCAATCCACGCTTCAAATAGAGGAACCCTATTGGGCTCTTTGAAATTAAAAGTTGTTAATACTCTTTCTCTGGAATTCATTATAATCATTTATCCTACAACTTTTTTAAACACGCGGATGAAATTTTCCCCAGCAAACTTCTTTATTTCGTTGTCACTATAACCTCGGTTTATTAAACCTTCGATTAAGTTTGGAAATTCTCTATAATTTTCGAAATTTTTCATTTTATATTGGAATGAACCTCCTTGATCAGGACCCATACCCAATTTACTTAAAAAATCGTCTAATCGCACAGCTAACTTATGCGGGATTGAATGTCCATAAAAATCTGTTCCTATTCCTACGTGATCGATTCCTACGAGGTTTACGAGATAATCGATATGGTCAATCCAATCGTCAATTAATGGTTCTAATTTGTTATTTATAAATCCTTGGATGGTCAAAACTCCAATATACCCTCCTTTTTCAGCAATAGCTTGTAGAATGTCATCATCCTTAGCTCTTGGATGATCATATAACGATTTCGCCGAAGTGTGCGTTGCCATTACGGGATTATTTGAATGTTCTATAGCATTCATACTAGTTTGAGGGCCACAATGAGAAATATCCACTACAATACCAAGATTTTCCATGCGTTCAATAACACTTGAGCCAAATTCTGTTAATCCTCTGTCTCTTCTCGCTAGACAACCAGTTCCAATAAGATTTCTTGTATTTAAAGTCAACTGGGCAATTCTGATTCCCATCATATAAAAAAGCTCTAACATTTCTAACGACGAACCAATAGGTCCTAGATCTTGAAGATTTATAATAATACCTTTCTTTTTCTTTATAAATGCGTTCTCTATATCTTTTGTTTTTAATATTTTTTGGAAAAATTCGTTCCTATTTTCAATTATATGTGTTAAAAAAGCAAAATTATGAAAAACCCCATTAAAAGTATATGGTTTCTCATGTATAGGACCAATTGTCCAACTAACGCACGAAACTTTAGCCTTATTCCACGCTTCTACATACTTTTCAAAATAATTATTATCTAAAACAATCTTTTGGGCAAATTCTAGAATAATATCTTGAACTATCCTCCATGGATCCATCTCTTTAGTTAACATTTCATTAACAGTATTTTCCAAATCATCAGTCCATATTATTGGTCCATGACTTAAACTGTCAACAATTAAAGTTGATTCTAAAATAGTTTGAGTCTTCTCGTTAAGATTTCCCATGATACGTGTTTAAATTAATATTAACTTATTTATGTTTTTTAAATTATATCATCAAATAAAACGATACAAACTTGATGCTTTTATAAAAAAAATAAAAATTGTTATTTTTCTTTTAATCTATATCTAATTTTAAGAATCCATATCCTACAATCGCAAAACATACTACAGTTGTATATCTTCCGATCTTTTGCACTATAGTCATTAATGTATGCAATGAGGATAAACCAACTAGTCCCACGATTGAAGTAGTAAACTGAACAATAGTATAAATAATAAAAACATAAGAAAACCATTTTGGGATTCTCTCGTCTTTATAAAATACAACTGAATAAAAAATACCGGTTAAAACCAGAGATGTGTAGGCAATGTACACAGAAATCATGTGAGGACCATGCAAAATATCGTCAGGAGTAAAAGCTATTCCGATTAAACCTAAAGCTGCAATTATTCCTATAATAGAACCAATTATACTTAATTTTCTTTCAATTCCGTTATCATTAAATCGCTTAATTAATGCTATAAAGAATGGAATCAGGGAAAAACCCCATATAAATAAGGTCGTTGAAAATATTACCATTGAAATTGTATTAATCCTCCCAGAATAAGCAATAGTACGACCTGCATCACTCAAACTATTTTCCCAGAATGTATATCCCTGAATTGAGGGATTATTATAGGTTCCACCCGCATAAAATAACATGGCGATAAATATGAGGATTATGTATTGAATACAGCCAAAAATTAAAAATGAATAGGATTTAGAGGTCAAATCTGTCATGTATATTCCCTAACAATTTGTTTAACTTAAATTAAATTTATAATTAATTTTCTTTCTAAATCCATATAAATTTTAATGGTTTAAAAGAATAGAAAAAGTCTAAAAGAATTTTAAAAGAAAAAAAAATAATTATAGAATTATTACTTTGATTTCTCGAGTTTCCAAGCAACATAACTCAAAGTCAAAAAAGTTATAGTTGTAGCAAACCATCCAATTTTTTGAGCAAAAACCATTAAAGAACGGCTTGCAATTATCCCAATTAATCCCATTATTGAGATTATAAAAAAAAATACTGTATATACAATAAAAAGATACTTGCATTTTTGTGGAAATTCCTTATTTAAATGCATTGCTATTGAATAGAAGACACCCATAAATACAACACAAGAATAGCGAATATAGACAAAAAACATATGACCATCAATAAGGATATCCGCGGGGGTAAAAGCTATACCAATCATAGATACTGATGAAATTATACCAAAAATAGAACCTATCATACTCAAATGCTTTTGTAATTTGTCCTCAATAAATAAAAATCTTAGGGCTAGAAAAAAAGGGATAGTTATGATTCCTATTAAAATTAAAGATGAAGATAAAAAGATCATAGATATTGTATTTGTTATACCTGAATGTGCCACTGAACGCCCCGAATCACTAATAGTATTCCCAAAAAAATTATATCCTGGATAATTAGGATTATCTGCTGTTCCTCCAGCGTAGAACAACATAGCTAAAATAATTAAGCAATTATAAATAATTAAACCGATTATTTGTAATAAATAAACCTTCTCTTTCCAATTTTTTATTTTCATTTAAATTCTACTTTTATAGTTTTATTAGTTAAAAATTTGGCTTATTTTATTTATATTTTTAATTTTAATTTATTACAATGATAAATTTAAATCAAATAAATATTGGACTAAATATATTTTAATTATTATAAAAGAAAATATCGATGTAAAATAATTAGTGAAAATATATGTTAATAAAGAATTTTGAAAATGTTTTATTCTATAATGAGAATGATGCTAATTGGATCAAAAAATTAACCATTATAGTACTAATACTTTATTGTCTTACAACATTATTGTTTTTTTTAGTAGGCGCTTTAGAAATAAATCTACAATCAATATTGGCAGGTGTAATTTTAATTTTTTGGATAGTCTTTACAACGATTATATTTAAATTTGCTCACGATTCAGAGTTTTTAAAGGAAAATTTTAGATGGTGCTATATTCCCGCAGTCTTAATATTAGCAATTATCGAAGAGACGATTATATACTATAACGGAGGAGGGTTAGGAGGGAAAGCTAAGAGCCTCGAACACGATTTATTACTCGCAGTTCCTGTCTTTGTAGGGATAGCAGTAGGTATCTATTTAATAAATTTGGATCTTATAAAAAGATACCTTTCATAATAAAGGGAATCTTTGATGGTATTACCGGCCAAATG
>JBHLLE010000020.1:0-13877 GCA_048885945.1 Candidatus Hermodarchaeota archaeon
TATCCCTTTATCTACTATTTCAAATTGAGGATTCAGTCTAGGAAAAGTATCTGAATCTTGAAAATCTCCCTCTTGGACCTCTTTTTGTTCTTTTATTTTAGAGGATTTATCTTCTACTTTTAATATTTTTTTACAACTCGGACATTGAAATATACCAGAAACTAATGGTTCCATCTCAATATTACACGCAGGACATTTCATTATTCTTCATCACAACTAGTTATAATAAATCGTTCATAATCTAAATTTAAAAGTTTGATGTCTTTCTTACTCAATTCAGAGATATCTTTACTCATGGGTACTATATCTTCTCTTAAAGACAATAAAGAATTTTGGATATTGTTTAAAATATCATCTTCGTTAAAAGAAACTTTTTCAATAAACTCCAAATAGCTATTTTTTTTATTTTTACCTGAATAATATTTTTTAATTTCTAATAATTTTTCGTGAATTTTATTGAATTTATACCTGTAATTTACTAATAGTAATAGTTTAGAACTCCATTCTTTATAAATTTCCACATTTTTATCAATCTTATCGTTTACAAACTTATCTGGTAACTTAATTTTTTCATTTTTTAGAAATATAATTAAATCTTTATTCTCTTCAATTGATTGGTTGATTTTTTTAATTACATTCTTACTGTTTAAGATTGGATCAAATAGTTCTAAAAAATCTTCAATTTTTTTAACAAGTTCTTGAAATCTCTTATAAAAACCTTCAACGGTTATTTCTATTTTAATCGCTTGATAAATATTTCCAAACTGATCTAAAATATAATACAGATCATCTGAGAGCGTATACTCATTTTCTCCAATTTCGAAAATAAAAGGATGGACCGCACTAGAAATCTCGCATCTTACGGCTTTTAGTCTAGTTAGAGCCAAATTAAAATTTCTTCTGGTTAAAAAATTAAATTTTTTGGTTATCATTAAAAAAAGAAGATCATCGGGAATAACTATGGTATTTTTTTCTATAGTTACCGTTTTTTCTCCCATTTTTAAAATAAAATCATCATCCTTTTGCTGAAATTCTCTCATGCTTCTAATATTCTTGAACAATCCTAAGTCAATAGCAATCTCAATAAAATTATCGTCCCAAAAATTTAATACATTTCCTTTATAAATATCATCAAGAATTATAATTCTTTCGTAAGATTCGATAATTGTTTGAGCGTTTAAATTGTTAAATAAATCATTTCTAATGACATATAAAAATAAGACGATATATCTCATATTTACATCGTCTAAAATTTTGTTAATTAAATTTTTATCATATTCTAAAGCAAGTTTTTTATGTTCTTCCATAAACCTAAAATCCACTCATATCGCTGAAATTTACAATTAAAACTCGGCCAAAAAAAGATAATTTTAATAATAAACCATCTCTAAAAAATTTTTCTATCGTAGAATCGAAGAAATCCATAAATTTTTTAGTTTTCATTTACTTTATTTGTTTGATTAAGAAAGATACTAATTATTTTTAACTATATTTTAATAAGAAATTAAAGCAAATAGGAGTTTTAAATGGGAAGAAGAAAACGTAAGCAACAGACGTATAAAAGAGTTAAAAGAGTACCAAAAATTTTCAACTGCCCGTCATGCGGGGAGAAAAGCGTCAAAGTAGAAAACATTAGGAAATCGGCTATTGCTACGGTAAAATGCGGTCATTGTGGGTTGACTAAAGATGTATTAGTGAATTCAATTTCTGAACCTGTAGACGCTTTCGGAGATTTCATAGACGTCTATTACGCAGATCAAGAAATATATAGATTAGAGAAGCGTGTTCCTAAATTAATAAAAGAGAACGAATGGGGTGAATTATCGTTGTGTTATTCTATATTATCTGATATATGTAGAGCTAAAGCTGCTGAAGCAATGGAAGACGAAGATAACATTGATATGGATGAAGTACAGAAATGGAAAATAAAATCTGAAGAATATAAGAGAAAAGAGAAGGATGCGTTATTAAAATTAGATTCCAGTGAATTGGAGAAAGGCATTAAAACAGACGACGAATCTTTATTTACCGAACACGACGAGAGCGATATGAAAAAGGAGAAGAAAATTGAGGATGTTTTTGACGATCCGGGATTTCTTGAGTGGTAGAATGTAAATTAAATTGAATAGATTCAAATTATCTATAGATCAATCTCTGTATGGGTTATTACTCAAAACTTTATTCTTAACGTTAGTAGGTATACTTTTCCAAATGGGTAATTTTAATATGAAATAAAAGAATTGCTCAAGATTTAATTTTTGATTTTTAATTAGAAAAATCCAGTTGTAATAAGCTAATTTATTAAAAATATTCATTAAATTAATTCCAATTGGATTAAACCTTGAGGTAAAGAACCTGGCTAAATAATTTCCTAATCTATGAATATGAGGTGTTGATTCTGGATAAACAGATTCAACTAAAGGCCGATTAAATATTTCATAAATGGAAATAATGGGGATTAGGTGATCCAAATCTTTTTTAACCTTTTCATTATACTCTTTGTCATCTAAAGATAACGATGCTAGTTCGTTCAATTTTTTAACAGCATATCGAAAATGTCGCTCTTTAAAATACAACCACATTTTTGCCATGTAGTCCCTTAACTCCTTTATTTCTTGTAGCATTTCCTCGTCATTAAAAGTGAAATCTTGCAGTAATTCGTATTTTTTAATAACTTTAAAGAAAATTGATTCAGAGGACTCTTGATCTAACTCTAAACTTTCGTCAAATCCGTCAAAATCACCGAGATATAATTCATTATTTGTTGAGCTGTGAATTGTGTGAGTATAAAGAGGCGAGATCCATAAAAATTCCCTTAATACTTCCAATAGATTTGTATAATGTATATATTTTCTAACTTCATAAAATTTCTTAGAGAGTTTTTTAAAAGGAATTAAATTTTCAAGGTAAAATCTTAATTTACTTAATAAGTTTAATTTTTTGATAAATTCTTTCTTCAGACGTTTATAATGCACAATTTTTCTTATTATTGATCGATTTAAATCCATTAATTTTTTCAAATATTGAAAAAAGTCAATCTCATACTTTTTAACAATATAGTTGTGTGTTAGTAGGGGAATTTCTTTTGTATCCTGAGGAATAGGGATTGATTTTACTTTTTTAACACTCATAGCGTGATCTCCGATAGTATAACAAAAGGCTACATTACTGAGTGCCTCTTCTAGTGAAGAAAAAGTTCCTAATTTTCTAGGTATACCTGTAAAATAACCGTGTAATAATGTGTTTATCCCTCTAAAGACATTATTTTTATATTCTGAAATAATAACTGACTCAAAATCACCTGGATGATGCCGTTTTGACTTTAATCTTTTATTTACAAGTCTAATTGCTTGATTTGCTCTATGGCAAACGGTATAACTCCACTTTAAAACAGGTTCTATGTATTTTAAATAATTTGTTTCGTAATTATAAAACTTCGGACCAAAGTAAATAGGAAACCCAAAGCCTCGAGAGGTAGAAAATATGAATTGAAATACATTTCTAGTTTTCTCTCCTTTTAAGAGTCCGGGAAACTTAAAATGTAGAACAATCCTTGGATATAGTGCTTGTAATCCTAAATTAATCCAAGATTCAAAAAGGATAATACTATCTGGAAATCTAAACGAGTCTCTTTTGCCCAATAAGTCTTCACTTAAAGTGTTAAGGGCTGTAGGAATAGTATGGAGCCAATCTCCTTTTTGTATTATTTTTTCTATGCTTTCCTTAAATTTATTAAAAAGAATAGGTTGAATTTGATTCTGTATTTCCATTTTCTTATTATAATAATTATTCATTACCCGAAACAAGGAAAGTATTTCAAGTACTTGCCTTTGTTTATCATGAATAACTCTTACAGATTGTGCTCCTTCTAATTTGCTTATAGGTTTTACCAAGGAGTAAATTCAACTTAATTTTATATTTTTTATATTAATGGTTGATAAGTTAAATTATTATCAGTATTATTTTAAATTTCATTAAAAGGATTAACTCACATGAATTGGGAAATCAGAGCAAAAATAAAAAAATAGAAGGGCCCCTTTAATGATTGTTTTCATATAGTATCGGAGAAGTAGGTATAACTAAGTTAGAAAGAACCTACTGCTTCCGCTTAGCAAAAAGTTGCTTCAACTCGCCCATTATAGCCCCTCGTAAGCTCTGTGGACTAGCTGGTCGACTAGGACCAGGAGGTCTTGATCCAGGGGGGCCTCCAGGGGGACCTCCGGGTGGAGGGGGTGGACCTCCAGGGGGACCTCCGGGTGGAGGGGGAGGGGCTCCGGCACTAACACTTGGCGCTGCGAGTGCTGCGGAAGGTGCGGCACCACCTCTCCTTATCGCATTTAAATCGTTATTCAAAGTATTTACTTTCGTTTGTAATCCACTGATTTGTTGTTCGACCCCTTTAATTGTCTGGTCAACCAAATCGGGAATACGTAATACGATGGACATAATTTTCTCGATGATATCTCCAAAAGCATTAACTTTTTCTTCTAAAGGGCTTTTTTTGGCATCTGCAAGAAAGTCTGCAAATTCTTCGGCTATGTCTAATCACCATTATTTTTTTATATAATTATAATCAGAACGATCTTATATTTTTATATATATAGTAGTAAATTAAATAAATAAAAATTTATTTCATTTAAGACCTTAACATTCAAAAAAAATTATTTAGCTCATCTTTTTTACAGTATCCTTCAATTCAATCCAAACTTCGTTGAGTTCATCTTTAGTTTGCAAAAATTGTTCTATCTCTTTTAATAACGTATTTCTTGTTCTATCAAAATCTCTTTGCAGATCATTCAGCTCATTTTCAAGCATAGTTAGTTTACTGCCTTCAATCATCTTATTTTTTGTTTTTTCAATACTCAGAGCTTTTTTAATTAATCCTGACCGTCTCCCAGCTAATTCTGAAAGAGCGTTAGCAAACAATTCTTCTCGATTTGCGATCATTTCCTTATTAACTGATAAGTCTTTAAGTGAATTTATATAACTATTGCTTGTTTCAATATATTCATCGTTATCGTGAATGATATCTTGAAAAATATTAACTTCTTCATCTTTAATATTAGACTTTGATTCTCTGGCTAGAGTTTGCATTTGTTTTAACACATCTCGAAAAGTGCGATTTAATAATTGTCTGCCAATTGTTAACCTAGCAATGTCTTCTGCTAATTTCATCTGAGAACTGGCCACAGCTCTCTGCAATTTTGCTTCTTTTTTAAGATGAGACACAAGATCTTTTTCCATTTTTGCTAATTCGAGCTCATCTTCATGAGTAATTATGGGACTCATATTTTTATTTCACCATATTTTTTATTTCTTTTTTTAAAAAATGAAAATTATATGTTATTCTTATAAATTCTCTTATATATTTTTATGTAATCAACTCGGAAAAACAGCAGTCATAATGTTATCTTTATAATTAGCTTTTATGATTTTTGCATTTATTTGGTTTCCGATTAATTCCTTGGAAAACTTAAAAGGCTTTTTTAAAAGAACCTTAATACCAATATCTTCGTTAATTTTCCCGATACATTCGTAATTCCATCTACCTTGAGAAATTATCTCTAATGTGACGAGTTCTCCCTTTTTTAAGTCTAATGGGAATGAGAGTTGTCGTTTATGAATCCCAAAATCCATTGGTCCAAGTTTTAGTCTGATGTTATACTTTTTCTCTAAGTCATTCAATTGCTTATAAAAATAGCCCCACGATTTAGGTCTAATTTTTTTCAATTTTCTTCCGGTTTTGTAAATTAGATACTTTTGGATTCCTAATTGAAGTTGTTCTTCAGAATATCCCTTGCTTCTTAATTGGATAACAAATTCAATGATATCTTCGATGTCTGTATCGTTTTCTTTAGGAAACCAAACCGGCGCAAGTAATAGTTTAATAGAAGACTTAAGCAACAGATAAATGTTTTCTTTAAGCTGCTCCATTTCATATGTAACGCAATTACACAAATATTCTGCTAGTGCTCTATTTAGGGTGTTAAGACTGATGTTAATACGGGTTAAATTAACATTTTCTAACTTTTTAATTACCTCTTTGGATAAAAGTAATCCGTTCGATTGCATAGAAATAGTTTTAACCGTATTAATATCCCATAACTTTTCTATTAAATAATATAGTTTAGGATAAAGTAGAGATTCTCCATATGGGGCAATATGAATTTCAATATCGTTCAATTTATAATTTTTAAGAATATGTTTTAACTTCTGTATCAAGTAATCGGGATCTACAACGAAATTTGTAGTGTATTCTCCTGCATTTACAAAACAATATCGACATTTAAGATTACAAAGAGTTATCGGTTTGATCTCAATAACATTGGTTCCTCTGTCAATAATTCCTAAAAAATCTATCCCAATGAGAGGAATTTTCGATGATTCGTCTACATATATTAGGGCATCATTCATTTTACTACGACAATTTGTATCTTAAAATACCTACCATCTTTCCTAAATCAATTATTTGTTGACCTGTTGGGTGTTCACTACTTAAAATATGAATATTTCCACCAGAATTTTCCACATCGGTTATAATTTTTTCGATTTTTAATTTATCTTTTTTAGAAGAACCTCGGATAAGCAGGTCCACTAAAAATAAATCCCTAATTGCGCCTCTTTCGGCTGCATTAGAAGTCTCGTTGAAACCGATAACAATAAGATCAGAATCAGTACTAAAGAGAGTAAATATTTCTTCAATTTTTTTTGTTTCTTCGAATATCTTCACATTTTTTTTTATTGAAACTAATTCTTTAGATTTTAGAGTCTCTAAGATTGCGCTTTCAGTACCAGAGCTAGCGTGTAGCGTTTTAATTTTAGAAATATAATCTACTTTTGCTTTTTCTCTTAAAAAATTAACAAATAACTCTGGTGTATTTCCAGGTCCACTTATTACAATTAAATCAATTACAAGCTTTTTAATATTTTCCTCAAGAACGCGTTGAATTTCTTCAAAAAATTCTAAGTAGGCTTTATTTCTGAAAGATTGCTCGTATCTTTTTCCGGGAATAGTTTTTTTTATAGTAGCAACTCTATTATGACTAAAATTTGTGATAACAGCTAAGGTCGCAAGTCCCCGCTCAATTGCTATAAAAAACATGATGAAATTTGAATCAAACTTTGACGACGTTTTCAAACGCTTTAATTCGCTATTTAACCACTGTTCTTTGATAATAGTAAGTTTTTGTCCAACTTCCACATTAAAAGTATGATAGGTACCGAAACTTACAAAATCTTCAGGTCCTTCTAAAATTGTTCCTTTTATCCTTAATCTATTTGAGAATTCGTGAAAGGATACGTCCTCTACGCTCAACTTCAAATACATCGGTTTACGTTCTCCTTTTGTTCCTTCTCTAAGAACAACTCTTCTATGAGTACGAGCAGCTACTTGATCTTTCTCCGAAATTACATTATATAACGTCCAAAGATCGTTTAAATTATCCGTTTTAACCGTAATTTCACCTTGTTTTGGAGCATATTCTAGTAGTTTCAAAAGTTTTATACCAATTCTAAAATGTTTGTGATTATATATTAGAGTATTAGGCAATTGAAAAATTAAATCTCTTTAAATTTAAATTGACTGGAATTGAAAAAATAAATAAAAAAAATAATGAAAGAATACAAAAAACAGTTATTCATTTGCGCCTAGAGCTTGTTTGACTTTTTCCAGCTCTTCCATGCGCTTCTTTTTCTCGTCTTCTCTCTTCTTTAATTCAGCCTCATCAGGCTTTTCGAGAGACACTCCTTTTTTAATAGCATCTTTTAGTTCATCATCGAGTTGGGGCATTTTTTTTACCACCTTTTAGTTTAAATCTTTAAATAGATAGTGTAATTTTTTCTACCTTTATTATAAAAGAAGTTATTTATAAGTTTTAGTTTATAGAAACCTTTAAGAATTTACGGTAAAACTCATAAAATACGCACTTTCTTTTGATTGATAATAATTATCTATTTTTTCAATAATTTTAAATCCAAACTTATGATATAGTCGAATAGCAATTGAGTTACTAACTTGAACATTTAAAACAATTTCTTTAATTCCTTTTAATTCTTCAATTCTTTTAATGGTATAATCTAGTAGATAGGATCCATATCCTCTATTTTGGTTGTTAGGTTCTATTAAAAAATTTATAATATTAACTCTATCGATTTTATCTTTAATGCAAATTATAAATCCGATTACATTTTTTAAAATAAATTTCTTATTTTCTAATTTTAAAAATAAAGTGTTTTTTCGGATTAATTTATAAATCAGATTTCTTGAAAAAGCATTTTCTTTAAACACTTTTCTTTCCAACGAATATATTTTTCTTAAATCCTTTAAGGATACGTTTTTAATATTCATATGCTTCCATTCATCTCTTGTTTATAAATTTTGAGGGGTGTTTTTTCAGTAATTTGAGAATATCTCCCTCTAAAAGGAATCGCTTCTATGACATACCCTGAAAGAGAATTTTCATCTAAAAACGAGATAAATTCGTCCTTTAAGGCAATATAATAAGGTAAATTGATTTTATTATTCTGAACATGCATTAATTTATCGGGGATTTTAAATTCTGAGGATAATTTTGATTTTATTTTAGACATATCTTTACCATTATCTTCAATTTGAGCATAAAATAAAAGACCTTCTTCAGTTACCACCTCATATGGAGCTTTTATTGATTTTGCTCTTCTCAAATATCTATTTCTTAATTGAAAGAAATCCTTCGCTCTAATGGTACAAAAATGAATTTTGAGCGACGTCTCCTTTGCTAATTCAGTTAATAATTCTAACGCTATTTTTTTACTATTCTGAACAGATGCAATAGTTTCTTCTTCTAAATAGAAACCTTTTTCCTTCAATGCTTGACTGTTTGGAAAGCAAAATTCAAACTCATTAAGATTAATAAATTCAGCACCGATTATATCTAAATATCTTATAAAATGTTCGAGATATTGCATATATTCTTTAGTGGGAATCACAGGAACTTCAACTCCCACAGACATACCTTTATCTAAAGCAAAGTTGACATTCTTCCATTTTTCTTTGGGGGGATGGAATCTTATTTCATCCAGTCCTGCTTTTGCTAATTTATTTGCAATCTTTTCGTTAAAATTAATACCATTAGTATACAAATGTACATGGAACTTTTTGCCTTTTATAGATTTAACGTAATTTATGTATTCCAAGGTAATAGCTAAATTGGAATCTAATAACGGTTCTCCCCCCGTAATGCTCATTCCTTTAGCTCGAATTTTTTCGATTTCATCAATTAAATCGTTTTTTGAAAGTATTTGAATCTCATCAGCGTATGCTATATTCTTATCTCTTCTTTCTTGTGATATTGGACAATACCATGAACAGTGATCTGGCTTTTGGCAGATTCCATTTAAAAATAATACCACCTTTGCTCCTTTTAAACACCATTCACAACCCTTTGGAATTCCTTTACCTTTAATGTAGAATGTATTTCCTTTGGATTCTTTAATTAGTTTTTTTATCATTTTATAAATAATTTTTTTCGAATTATGGGTTTTTTATTTGCCAGATCCTTTAAAACTTCCTCAACTGATTCATTAATATCAATTTCTCTTTTTAAAAATACACCAGTTCTTCCATATCTTTCTCTCTTTAAAAGAACTTTTTTTCTTTCCATTATTGTGTCAATAGACACCCCAACTTGTTTCGCTGCGAAAGATTCATTATTTATTATCGAGAGTTCTTCATGTCCATTAGAATTAGGTAGGATTAATATCAGTCTTTTATCAATCCCAGGTACTCGTGCTTCAGATCTCAATTGTTCTAACGTAATTTTTCCGCCAAAGTCATAAAATTCTAGGCCTATTTTATCCAGCTTAGTTATGGGGATGGTTAAGCTTTCCAATTCACTTAAGTGTATGTATAATTTTATGGAATCCTTTGGTGTCGCCATGATAATTTCTCTAAAATAATGATTGTACCCATTATTTTGTAATACTAATTCAATTTTAAATGTAGAAATTGGACGAGTAAATATCAGGTCAATATCACTCCCTTTATGAACATTTCCTCGAGCAATGCTTCCATAGGTGTAAGGTTTAAATTCTCGAAATAGTTCTAGAAGCTCGATTGCTCTTTTACGTTTCGATTTTAAAAGAGCCCAGTCTGATTCTGTATAAATCACATCTTTATGGTATTCTCTTAAGATTTTTTCTCTGGACATCTAGAAAAATAAAAATTCCATTTTAATTAATTAGAATCTATTAGATTAGTTATCATACTTAAAAGAATAGTCTCGTAGTATTTAAATGACTTTGTACTTTTTTCTAAAATAATTATTTTAATCTTACTTTTGTTATAATTGGGATACTTGTTAAGGAACTTCTTCAAATCTCGATTATTAAAATAAAATTTTGATTTCTTGGAAAAAATTATCAAAAATTTGACTAATTTGGTACTACTAAACAATTCAGAAAAATTCCATTTATCTATTAAATATAAAATGGGATTAAGTAAAATTAAACCTATATTATTGTTTTCATGAATATTAGAACTATTAGAGAGAAAAAAGTTATGATTGAAAATTGAATAATATTTAGGATTTTTGATAAGATTCTTTTGTAAACAAATATCTATGATATTAGAAATAGAATTTGAAATCTTATTCTGGAGTTCGGCATCGTTAGGATGACGATTTGAAACTAACTTCTTATAATAGTTAATTTTGATTACTCGAAATCCGTAACTGGCTAATCCTTCAATTAATAAAGATAAAACTTTTTTTGGTTTGTGTATATAGAAGATAATAATAGTTGGTAACAACTCGCGTTCATTTTTTAAAGTTTGATTTATCGTTACACTAAATTCATTGATAATATGAGTTTTACTTAAAACCTCATATGAGTTTTTTTTAAATTTGTAATTTTCTAAATTAGAATTAGAGAATTTAGATCTCCATCTCATTTTTTCTTTAAATAATTTAACGCTTATTAGAAAGACTAATAATAAAATGATGATAACTGTGTCAATAAAAATCCAATCCAAATGAAAGATATTATACTGCATTTTTTTGTATAACTTCCTTCAACCTATTTATATTTTTCAATTTTCTTATTCTATTCTAATTCTTATAGATTATTTTTTAAGTTTTCTTAACGAAGAAAATCTTACTTTAATAGGTAAAAATATTGCTTTTAACGATTCTTTAAAAAGGGGAGTTTTAGACTCGCCTAACTCTCTTTCTTTAAAAAATATAGGTATTTCCGTCAATTTCGCCCCATTTTTATGAGCAAAATAGACGCTTTCAATTAGAAATACATTTTTTTTTGAATAAGTATAATTCTTAATTTTTTGCCATAATTGTTTCTTTATTGCACGATAACCCGTAGTAAAATCTAATATTTTAATTCTTAGCATCAACGAGAGATAATAACCCCCTAGTTTACTAATCAAGTAAAATTTTAAATTTTTATCGGTTTCTCCTCCAGGGACATATCTCGAACTCATTACCATATCAAATCCAGAATTAATTTTACGAATAAATTCAGGAATTTTCTCAGGAGGATGTGATAAATCAGCATCCATTGAAATTATTAAATCTCCTTTTGCTAAGTTATATCCCACAATGTGTGCACTTCCTATACCATCTGGTTTATCTCTCACAATTAGTCTTAAATTTTCTTGAAAATTTTGCATATTTTTAATTTCTTCTATTGTTCCATCACGACTATTATCATCAATAACAATGATTTCATTTTTTATGTTATTTGCTTTTGTTATATTATTTATTTTAGTAATTAATCTAGATATATTACCGTGCTCGTTTAAGGTGGGAATTATAAAGCTAACTTTCATCTTAAGTTATGAGTTGAATTATTTGTTAAAAGGAATTTATATTCCTAATATTTTATTTTATTATTTTAATAAATTATAATTGAAATATGAAATTATTCAAATTATATTTTTAATAAATTATAATAATTAGGTTTCTAGATAATTAGAAAATACATTATAATTGAATAAAATATATTTAAAAAAATAGAATAAACAGACAAATAATTATGATTAATTATTTTTTGGTTTTTATGATCTTTTTTTTCACATTTTTTTCTATTTGTCTTTTCTGTTTGTATAAAAAAGAATTGGTTATAGACAAGAGTTATTTAATAATTCCTGCTATATGTATAGGATTTTGGGCGTTATATTCTATGTATATTCTAATTCCTGCCAGATTTATGTGGGATTATTACGTTGTTTACCATGCTGGACTGCAAGCCTATACTGATCCCTCAAATCTATACGATGTTCCAACTTTTCTTTACATGCCAAACTTCGCAATTTTATTTGCTGTAATATTAACAATTTTTCCATATTCTATAGCATATTATATTCTTCTTTTATACAATTATATATGGGGTGTCTTATCAAATAGAGAATTTAATAAAATTCTAATCTTAATAGATGTACGTAAAAAAATTCATCGATTCATATTTCTTATGATTATCTCAAATGGATTTTTTGTTTATGTTCAATTTTATCTTAACCAAACAAAATATCTTCTATTTTTAATTTTACTTTTTATTATTAGAAGAGAGCTTCAATTTAATAAAGAACAAAAAGAAAAAAATTTACAATATTATTTATTAAATTATAATCTATTTATTTTAGCAATAGGAATCGCTCCTCAATGCATTTTCTATTTTTTCATCTATATATTCTATGATATACCTTATAATGAAATCTTTAAAAAGATTAATTTAAAGAAGTACGGTCTTATAGGAATTTTTTCAGCAATTCAAAACATTTTTTTTATCTTATTTCCTCACCTAATTTTTGATTTTTTAAAGGGTTTTCAGTATCTACCTTCAGCAGCAAAACAAAATAAGATACAATTATTATATTTAAGAGATTGGGTTAATATCTCTTCAAGTTTTGCAAGAACTCTAAATATTATCTCTCTTTTTGTACTATTGGGTATAACTTTTTCATTAATAATCAATAATAAGTTACAAATTCAGGATAAATTTGGTTATTTTTCCATTGCATTCATTTTAATAGGAGTACAATTCTTTCAAATGGCAATTTCGCTAATATTTTATTCCTTAGTGACCTTAATGTTCGCTCCTCATATAAGTCAAGAAAAGAGCGGATTAGAATTTATTAAAAAGAACAAAATATTATTATTGGGATTATGTTCGATATTAATTATTTCTTTTCTTCCGCACGAATTTATTATCTATAGATCTATTATTCAAAAACCAGACTCAAAAGATTCTATTCTTGTAATGATTGATAATTTAAGATGGATTATTTTTATTTGTCTTATGATCACTTCATTAATTCTTCTCAAATTAAATATCAATAAATCTAAAATCTATTCAATTTTTAGCAACTCTCTTGTTAAAAGTAATAATAAAGATCTAGAACTTTGAATTATAGATAAGATATTTGATTTGAATTTAATTATTTTTAATCAATTTTTAATTGCAATATTGTTAAGAGAGAAAGAAATTCGAATAATAGCGTCAGTTAGTTTGATTTACTATCTCCCTAATCCAATTCAAGTACTTTTTAGAGCCATTTTCAATTTTTAAAGCAATGCATTCAGGATTTTCGTAACTATGAATTTTTAGTACTTCATTAATCAAAACATCAATTTTATTCTCTGTAGTTTTTATAAGTAATAGATGTTCGTTATCTTCTTGTATTTCGTTTTTCCATTCATATATGGAAAAAATATTATGAATTATGTTTACACATGCCGCAATTTTATTTTCGACCAGATATTTTCCTATTTTTTTTCCCTCTTCTATATTTGGTACAGTTACCAAAAATATATAATAATCCATCTTAATCCCTCGTGAGAAAATATTTTTTTAATTATAATGAATAAAATTTGTTTTAAATTTGTTAT
>JBHLLE010000021.1:0-13427 GCA_048885945.1 Candidatus Hermodarchaeota archaeon
TAACGAAATCGTATATTCATCAATAGCCTTCTCATATTGCTTTTTAACATAATATACATAACCTATATTATTATGTGCAATTTTACTATTTGGATCTAATCTTAATGCTTCTAAATACGCATCTATAGCCTCATCATATTTTTCTAAAAAACGATAAGATCTCCCTAGATCAATCCAATTTGCAACATTAAGAGGATCAATCTCTAGAGCAGCTAGAAACACTTCCGCTGCTTTTTCATATTCTTTATTATCTTGATATATTTTAGTAAGATTAAGTAAGGGCATTTCGTAGTTTGGGTCTATTTCTAACGATTTTTGGTAAAAATCTATAGCTTCTTCCATTTTTCCTTGACATTCCTTAGCGTAACCGATATTATTGAGCGCGGTTTTGTTTTCTGGATCTATTTCTAGTGCGTTATTATAATATTCAATAGCCGTATCGTAATCTTGAATATATCGATAAGAAAGACCAATTTTAATCATAATATCTTTATCATTGGAGTCGATATCTAATGCTCTTTTATAATAATCAATCGCTTGGCGATATCTTCCATCATCAAAATAATCATCGCCTTTTTTCAACAAATCTTCTATCGATGCCATGTTGTAACATTAAATTTTTTATTCTATAATAAGTTTATATTAGAGGAAAACTTAGAGATATGAATTCTAATAGAGTAATAATAGTGATGAACTTATAAAAATAAATGCAATTCTTCCTATGGAATTTTAATATTTAATGCTTAAATATTTTAAGGTAAACAGAAAATATATCATAATAATAAATAATTAATATTTCCTAAGGGATTTATATTAAACAAGACACACACAAAAGAGTTAATAGTAGATTAAGTGGAGAAATACTCGCATTGGATTCTAATTATAGTAAAATAAGATTGGAAACTATTTCAGATATGGTTGTCGATGAAACGGGCTTAATTCATGGCGGTTTTATATTTAGTCTAGCAGATTATGCTTCAATGGTTGCCATTAACCATCCAAATGTGGTCTTAGGAAGTGCAAATGTTAAATTTTTAAAGCCAGTTAAAGTAGGAGAAATCTTGATTGCAGAAGGAAAGTTTACTAGAATCGAAGGAAAAAAACGAGTTGTTGAAGTGGAGGTCAGAAAAGATAAAGAAGTAGTATTCAAAGGAGACTTTATTTGTTATATTCCAGAAAAGCATGTTTTAAATGAAGGTGGTAAAAAATAGACGGTGGAGAGATTATAGCTAAGGTTTTAAAAAGTCAAGGAGTAAAATGTTTATTTACTTTATGTGGAGGACATATCTCCCCGATCTTAGTTGGATCGAAAAGACAAGGAATTCGAGTAATAGATGTTCGTCAAGAATCTACAGCTGTATTTGCGGCAGATGCTATGGCGCGATTAACTGGCATTCCCGGTGTAGCTGCGGTTACTGCTGGACCTGGTGTTACAAATACAATCACAGCTATTAAAAATGCTCAATTTGCCCAATCTCCCGTAATTTTACTGGGTGGTGCAGTGGCCACTCTTCTTAAAGGAAAAGGTGCGTTACAAGATATTGAACAGATAAGATTATTTAAGACATTATCCAAATGGGCAGTTTCTATTGAACAGAATTGCGATATCGTGCCTATTTTAGAGGAGGCTTTTGATATAGCGGTATCAGGTGTTCCGGGTCCTGTGTTTGTTGAATGCCCTATTGATTTATTATACGATGAAGAGTTAGTTCGTATGTGGTATACATTAAAATCAGGAAAATCTAAGCCAAAAAATCTTACAACTAAGGTAGTTCAATGGTATGTGCGTCGGCATGCAGATAAGTTATTTGCTTGTTCATTAAAAAATACTGAATTAACTAAAAATAAGAATATTATACCATTTTCTATTGAATTAAAAAATATTAATGATACTTTATCATATTTAAAAAATGCTAAATCTCCAGTCTTAATAATTGGAAGTCAAGCTATGGTATCAGTTAATTTAGTAAAAAATTTAGAAAATGCGGTTAAAAATCTCAGAATACCCGTATATTTAACAGGAATGGCTAGAGGATTATTAGGAGATAAGCATCTGTTACATATTCGCCATAAACGAAAAGAGGCTTTAAAAGAAGCAGATCTTATTATTCTGGCAGGTATGCCCCTTGATTTTCGCTTAGATTATGGTTGGTCTATAAATCGGCGAGCAAATTTAATTTCTATTAATCGTAGTAAAAAGGAACTGAGAAAAAACCGGAAACCAACTCTTGGAATTCAAGCAGATCCTGCCTCATTTCTTATCGAGCTATCAGAAAAAATAGGATCTATAGAGAATAATTGGAAATACTGGTTAGAAACTCTTCAAAAGCGAGATCTCAAGAGAAATACAGAAATTTCTACATATGCTGAAATAAGTACAGAATATATTAATCCATTAAAACTATCCTTTAAAATTAATGAAAATTTAGATTCTAAAAGTATAATTATAGGAGATGGAGGAGATTTTGTAGGAACTGTATCTTATATTGTAAAACCTAAAGAACCTTTATGTTGGCTAGATCCTGGACCGTATGGTACTTTAGGAGTAGGGGCAGGATTTGCGTTAGCTGCCAAGCTTGTTCACCCTGAAGCAGAAGTTTGGTTATTTTATGGTGATGGTGCAGCGGGATACAGTATAGTTGAGTTCGATACATTTGCCAGGCACAAATTACCTATTATTGCAGTAGTAGGAAACGATGCTGGATGGACACAAATAGCCAGAGAACAGGTTGTATATTTAAAAGATGACGTAGGGACTACCCTAGCATATAACGATTATCATACGGTTGCAGAAGGTTTTGGCGCAAAAGGTCTTTTTCTCGATAAAGAAGAAAAGATACTTGAAACTTTGAAAATTGCGAAAAATTTAATAAAAGAAGGATATCCAGTCCTAGTTAATGCATTAATAGGTAAAACCGACTTTAGGAAGGGATCGATATCAATGTAGATTAAAATTAATTTGTACTATTATTTTAACAAGAATTTGAATGTCTAATCTTTTCTCGATCAGCTAATTTGAAGCAATAATTCTTTTTTAACTCAGCTAATTCGTTTTCTTTCTTTTTTATCTCGTCAGTTTTCAACACAATTTTGCTTTTATGATTAATTAATTCTTTTTGTTGTTTTTCATATTCACTCTTTAATTTTGAGATTTTTAGTGGTTCTTCTTGATCTTTTACAGCTTTAACATAGGAATTTTGCTTTTTAGAGAGCTTCTCTCGTATCTTTGCTAAATTCAAGGATTCATTTGCAAGACTCTGTTTTTTCTCTGCAATCTCTTGTTCTAAATTTCCAATTTTTTCGTCTAAAATTGCGATTTCCTTTTGAATTTTAGCGATTTTTCCATTATATATTGATGTGTCTATTTCTTCTTTTAACTCTTCTTCAGAAAATTTGAGTATACCTTGTTTAGTAATTTTTAATTTTTTTTCTACTAAGTTTCTATTATTTTCTGATACTTCTTGGGTAATGTTTGTTAATTGCATTTCTTTTTCTGCTAATTGTTTTCTAATTTTAGCTATTTCTAACTCGGATTTTGCCATAAGTTTTATTTTTTTAGCTAATAGTTTTTCGTCCTCTGCTATTTCAGAATTTTCTTCTGCTTTTTTCTCAATTTGTATTAACTCTTCCACATTTATACCCTCGTGATTAATTTTTACATAGGAGTAAAAAATAATTTTACAAATTAATATAGAAAAGAAGATATATTTAAATTTTTTAAAACTAGTGCTCTTACAAAAAATCTCAAGTTTTATATTACTAACTAATTTCTAATTGAAAGAATTCAATCGCGTTCTGAACTGTTATTTCACTCACCTTTTTTTGTGGTATATTATGAGTGTAAGCTATAGCAGCTATAGAATATCGTGCATTGGACGGTATATTAACTGGTCCTCTCTTATAAGGATGTTGATAATAAGAATCCGTTTCAGTTACCAGAGATTTCAATTCAGCATTCTCAATAACTTTTCGCCATCTATCGAAACCAAAAGAAGAACTAGGTATAGAAAGTAAAAATCCTCGCATTGATAAGGTTTTTCCATATTCTTGTGGTCCAGAAAAACAATGCCACATTACTTTTTTAGAGTTTATGTTATAGTCTTCAAGAATATTCAAGATTTCTTTATTAGCTCCATCTTCTTTATTGTATCTATGTTTTGGATTTTGAGGATCAAATTCGTGTTTTGCAGCATTTCTTATGTGCAGAACATATGGTTTATCTAAACTTTTAGTAGTTTCAAAAATTTGTCGAAGTATTTCAATTTGTCTACTTCTTTTCTCCAAAGATTTTGCGTGATGAAAATCAAGTCCTATTTCTCCAATAGCTAAATATTTATCAGGATTGTTTTTTAGATACTCGATCCATTTCTTAAAATTTTGGTCGTGCTTTTTTTGTGGTGTATAGGTTACAGTTTGAGGTGCCCATCCACAACAGAATCCAAAATTTCTTTTCTGCTTTTTTATAAAATTAAGGGTTAATTCAAGAGTGTTTAAATCTATTGTGCTTGTTATGAGATAAACACCTCCCAATTTAAAAAAATTAGCATATTGTTCGTCATCAGAAGGAAGTTGGTCGTTTTTAGGGCGTGGAAATGGTAAATGACAATGAACATCAATGAATTTTAATCCTTCTTCTGGTTCGGGAATAATAATCTTTTTAAGCATGTTATTATAGGAAATTCTTTTTAGGTTTTAATTTTTATTTTTAATTAGAAATGTTATGGAACTAATTGAAGAAGAATATAAAAAAATAATCGAAACTTTTCCAAATGCATTAATGGTAAACGATTTTATTTATCACATTAAAATTCCATTAATAAATGATGTCTTTTTAGACATCGACTTTAAAAAATATCCTAAACGACCTAAAGTAATCCTAATCAAATCTAATGGCGAAACCTATAAGAATCTTGAGATAATGATATTAACATTAATGAGATGGAAAAAGAAGGATGCTCCCTCAATTATTGAGCTTATTAAAGAAATAATTAGATTTGTAGAAGGAATGCAAACTAATGAAATTTTTATTAAAAGCGAATTATTAGACGGTATTTTAGCCTTATGTCAAGAGCAACATCCGAGAGAAATATTAGGACTTTTAAGAAGAGAAAAAGGAGTAGTCACAGAATTTATTCTGCCTCCAGGGGCACTTACTTCTGATAGTTCGGGAATATTTTTTCCTTCTCGTATTCCACACGATTCGTCCATCGAAGGGACTATACATTCTCATCCCTCAGGAAATATTAATCCTTCTATAGAGGACTTAAATAGCGTGTTTAAAACAAAAGAATTTCATTTTATTTTAGGATATCCTTATTCCAATTATTCGTGTGTAAAGTGTTTTAATAAAATAGGTAACGAAATCCCATTTAAATTAATAGACTAATTATTATAATTATTGATAATCTGTTTTTAATAATAATTCACTATTCTTAAAATTTAAAATCTTTTTTTTAATTCAAGATTTTTTCTCCAAAAAAAATGAAATACAATATAGAGATCAAATTTTTATCCATTTTATTGTAATACACTATAGAAACAACAATAATTTTTCTTTATTATTAAGGTCTCTCGATATATCCATATGTAGATATCACATTGATACATATTTTATCTAAAATCCATTGAAAGTACAATTAATCTGTTGAATTCGTTTAAAAAATGATGGAATTATTTGAGATGGAATCGGAAATTTATAATTCTAAGATGAGATTATTGATGTGGCTCTACGACGAGTTAAAATTAAATCCTGAAATTAAAGAAGAATTACACAAAAAGGGTCAAAATCTCCCCCTTAATGTTTAATTTAAGCTTCTGGAAAATGATAATTTTAACTAACTTTATTCCTTTTTAAAAATTATTTTAATAAATTTATATATAAAAAAAGTAAGAATAAAAAGACTCCTTTTATACACGTTCAATAAGACTTAAAGCTCAGAAGTGGAGGTTTTTTCTAACACAGATAATTCTTTTTGTAATTCTTTTAATTCTGCTTTAACTGGTTTTAGTTCGGTTTTTTTATCGTTTGATATTTCTTTGGATCTTAAACTCAATTCTTTATCTTTTTCTTTTTTAAAACTTTTAATTTCTTTATTAAGATTTTTTACCCTTTTTTTCGAATCTTTATATTTTATTTTCCATTCTTCATGATCTGCTAAAACTTTTCCTAAGTTAGATTTTTCAGATTCAAGTTTTGATTCCATTTCTTTAATCTTTACATCATCAATAGATTCTTCATCTATTTCTGATTTAATCGATTTTACAATGGTTTTAACGGCATTTTTTGATTTTTTTACAGATTCTTTCAATTCTTCATAATTTTTAACAGCTTCAGCTAAAATAGTTTGTTCTTTTGCGACTTTATCTTCTAATTGTTTAATTTTAGGATCAAATTGTTCTTCGATTTCTTTTTCTACTATAGCTACTTTCTTCAGAGCTTCTTCTTCAATATTTCTTATTTTTTCTTCCTTTGCTTTAATTTGATTTTTTAGATCTTCTTCTGCCATTATTTTAAATCGCCTATTTCATAATTATGTACTTTTTAATAAATTATATTTAATTATAATTACTTTATAAAATTTTTAAAATTACTTAGTTTAATGGCTGTTTTTTAAATTAATAATTAATAAAAAAAGCGTAAATAGAAATTATTTAGGATAAAAAACCTTCATCTATGTATCTATTGCTGAGCTGCACGAGCTTTTGCTTTTTCTATAGCATCTAATTCCTTTTGAAGAGCTTTAATTTCTGCACTAATAGGTTTTATCCTTGTTTTTTTATCAGTGTCAATCTGTTTTACTTTTAATTTATATGCTTTTTCCTTTTCTTTTGTTAGCATTTTATGCTCTTTTGATAACGCTTTCACAGTAGCTGTTAATTCTTTCTTTTTAAGCACCCATTCTGCCGCTTTTTCAGTTGCTTCATCTAGTTTAACTTGTTCGCTTTTTAAATTTGATGCTACTTCAGCAATTTTAGAATCAAATTCAGAATTAACCTCTCCTTCAGCAGAAGATTCTTTTTTTGAGGCTTCCTCTTCAATTTTTGTAATTTGATCCTCTTTTGCAGAGATTTGACTCCTTAAATCACTTTCAGACATATTAATTTCACTCCATATTAGTTTAATTATTTATTATCAAATGCTTTTTTGGATATTATTGTATTATTTAATTACATTATTTTTAATTATTAGCTTTTTTCTTATGCTATTAGATTATTTTCTAATTTGGTATTTCTAAACATAATATTTGCTCTTTTTACTATTTATCATCTCATCTGTTAGTTGAGTTCGTTCTTTTAATAATTTATAATGGGCTGACATATCTCTTGCTTTTAGAACATTATCTGGACAGTTTATAACACATCTAAAACATCTAATACACGTTTTCCGATTAGGTTTGCCCCTATCAGCGTTCATCGAATTAGTTGGACAAATTTGTTCGCAGGTTCGACACATACTACAATTTTCAATTTCTCGCATAGGAGTTGGAATTGATCTTTTAGAGGTTGTTTCAATTCGATCAACTTCTTCAGCAGCACGTTTTGGAGGTTTTAAAACAATACTCTCATGTTTGTTTTTTGTAAATATTTCGTAAGTCTTAGCAGCAAATTCTTCAGCAACCATTAAATCAGTTTCGTTAGGTCGATTTAAATTTGCCTTCCAACCAGATATATTAAAGCTATGACTTGCCACAAACTTTGCAATTGATACTAGGATAAAATTTTGTTTTTCAAGAATCTCTTTAATGTCCTGACGAGCAATTCCAACATGAATTCCTCCATAAGTGAAAAAAACTGAACATTTTCGGCCTCCACCATCTAATGTTGTGAGCCATTCTCTTATAGTTCTTGGTGCACGCCAATAATATATCGGAAATCCAAAAAGAAAAGCGTCAAATTTATTTAATTCAATGAGTTTTTGTCTTTCGGGATAATTAGTAATATCAAACTCATTAACTTCATTATTTAGTCTAACTAATTTTTTTTTTACTGTATCTACGATTTTTGCTGTATTTCCCGTAGGTGAAAAATAAATTAAGCCAATATTCATATTTTTCTATTACCTTTCTATTTTTTGATTAGACTATATTTGAAACATTTTTACAAATTTTACCATACATATTTTTTAAGAGAATATAAAAATTATCAAAGTTCTTAAAAAAAAAATGAAATTTAAAATAAAAGGTATATAGTTAAAATAGATTTAATAATCCAACTTTTCTCCTAAAGCAAGTCTTGCTAAATCACTAATAAAATAAGACTTCAATCCCTTAGCGGTTACTTTCCGATCTAAGGTTTCCATACACATAGGACAGTTAAAAATGCAAATCTCTGCTCCATGGTCTATCATATCTTGAACATTTTCATTTTGTGTCTTTCGAACCAGTTTTGGATGACCTCTCATTCCAAAGGGGGCAGCGCAACATATCCCATTTTCTCTATCAAATTTCCTTGCGACTCGCTCTACTCCAATTAGTTCACATATATCATCGAGGATCTTATCAGTTTCGGGGACATATCTATTAGAACAATTTCGCTGATACGCTGCTTTTAAATTAAGTTTAGTAATCTCGGATTCGTGGTCTTTAAGATAATTATAGACATATTCGTAAATATGTACAGGTTTAAAAGGTACTTCAATGTTATTTCTTTGACAATAGGATGTATATAATCCATAACATTCATCATGCCAACAAATTACTTTAGTATCTTTTAAAACTCCCGCTTTTTGGAAGTTTTTAAGTATAATTGGAACCCGTTCTTTAATTATAGAAGGTTTTGCTACATGTTGATAGACTAATTGGCAGAAATAGTGCAATCCTCCTACAGATTGCAAATCATCGAACATTGGTCCAGACATCTCTCTCGCGTTTTGTCTGGGAAATGCACATTTGTTTAAAACTGGCTTAGTTGGATCAATCGGTCTTGCTTTAAATTCTCCCTTAGCTGCATATGTTTTAATCGCGTTTTGGGCAATACCAGGTGAGATATTTTGAGACTGATATCTCTCCTGTAATTCATTGATTAAATCAAAAGGATGAGAATGATATGGACAATATTCATCGCATGCAAAACAAAGCATGCATTCTTTCAATATCCGACAGTCTTCATCTTCATTAATTAATTTGTTAATTTCTGCTCTAGCCGCATCAATGTTTTCAAATTCAATCCATTGACACTTCATCATACAATCTATACTTCCACAATTGGCACAATTTGACTTATCGAAAATATTTAACACCACTTTTAATAAATTATTTTGAATAATTATTATTTATATTTATTAGTACCCCTTAATTGATAAAAAGATTTAATTTTAAAAATCCTTTTTTTATCATTTTAATCGTATTACCAATCATTCTTTTAGAATAAATTCCCACGCACAGTAATATACCTCCGGGTGTTCATCTGGCGGGCAACATATACAGTTGGTTTCTATTCGAGGATCAATAGTTTTAGCAAATAACCCATATTCAGGCAGCCCGACACTTTTACATGGAAAATCAGGCAAACCTTTACGCTTTCTAGCAGATTGTACACGGCAATCTTTCATCCTAAAAACGCAACGATTATCCGAAACCTCAACTATTTCTTGTTTATTTATATTTGCATAAACTCTAAATTTTAAGGCTTTAATCAGTGCAGGAATTCCACCATTCTCTTTAATATTAAATCTCTGCATAATTCGCTTTGCTTCAACCACAGTAAATACATTCCAGGATTCTGTATCCATTTCAATAGCAGTTTCCATCCCAAACTTCTTTTCGACTGCTTGAAACCATGTACCATCAATCGCAAGCCAATTTTTAGAGATATCTTCAATATAATCGATTAATTCTTCTTTGGATAATTTTAGTAACTCTTCATTCAATTGTAATCGACTTTATAAAAAAGAGTAATGTTTTATTTGGGAAAAGAAGGTTAATTTAAATATTTTAGTCTTAAGTGTTCTTATTTCTCTTCAGATTTATTCCATAATCTCCTAAGGAAATGAGCAACCATTTTAGGGCGGCGATCTCTAGTAAAGCAACCTTTATAATTCATACCACCCACTCGGGTTATATTTTGAGGCGTTTTAAAATCGCACATATTCCAAATATGTTGTCCAACGACATAATGTTTACTATTAAGAACTTCGAGGTAATTTTTTATAAATTCGACTTGATATTCTTCTGTAAACATCTCTGGAGGGTAAGAATGCAAACCTGGTATTGTATCTGCCCCAAATTCAGATATTATTATTGGTTTTTGGTATTTTTTGTAATAATTATCTAAATCTTGTGACAATAACTCGTTTCCTTCTTCTATACGTCCCGATTCAGTATACCACGCATAATAGCGATTTTGACATACAATATCAAAAAATTCAAAATATCTATCACTAACGCCAACCATACCCACTATGGTTACTAGTCTAGTTTGATCTAAGCCTTTTGCAAGATCGTATAATTGGCGAAAAAATTCTTTAGCCCTTATGCTCGAGTGGGGCTCATTTGCTAAACTCCACATAATCACGCTTGGATGATTTTTATCTCGAGTGATTAATTCTCGAGTATATTGTTTGCAAAGAGTTAAATGACGTTCAATATAGTCTTTATTGAAAGTTAATCCCACAGCGGGAGTCTCATCTATAACCAAGAATCCAAGTTTATCTGCGAGATCCATCATTTGTTCTGAGTATGGGTAATGTGAGGTTCGAAATGAATTAGCGCCAACCCATTTCATTAGGGAATAATCTTTAATTATAACTGCTGGAACGTAACCTCTTCCTGTTATAGGAAAATCGATATGTTTTGCAAATCCTATTAATTTTATAGGTTTACCATTTAAGAGTAATTGATCTCCTTTTACTTCAATTGTCCTTATTCCTATATTTAGCGAATAAGAATCAAAAATTTCATTTTCTTTTAATAATTCAACCGTTAAATTATATAAATTTGGGGAGTCTGGAGTCCATAACAAGGGATTAGATACATGAATTTCAGCTACAATTTTTTTAGAGTCAATAGGGATTTCTATTGACTGCTCTGCATCGTTTCGCTTTAAAGTCAATTTGGCAATCCCAAAAACTTCTTTATAACACTCAATTTCAACGTTTATTTTTCCTATATTATCCTCTATTGAAGTTTTAACTGTTATATCTTTTATAGCGTCATGTGGAACTGAATATAATAATACGGGTCGGTGTATACCACAATAAGGAAAAAAATCAAAGTTAACGGAAGGATATGAAAGTGGACGCCCTGCTGGAGGGACACGGTCATGACCTAATTGTCCATCTACTCTTACGACTAAACAATTATTTTGAGATTTTAATTTTGAACTTATTTCAAATTCAAAAGGCAAATGGCCTCCTTCATGACTACCTATATTTTCTCCATTTAACCAAACTTCTGCCAAATAATTAACCGAACCAAACCTTAAGAATATTTTATGGTTGTTCCAAACCCAAGGTACAGTAAAAAAGGTCTGATACCAAGCTGGACCTAAAAAATTTAATCCTTCAGTAAACTGTTCGTTCCAACTCGCAGGTACTGCAATTGGTTTACTTTCATTAATTCCTGAACTCCAATTAGTATTTAATCCTTCATTATTTGGATCAAATCGAAAATCCCAGAAACCAGATAAATCGATAAACTGACGGTATTCATTTCGTTTCGGATAGAGCATCTTATAATCTCTTAAAGTAATTTATTTTTCGTTATTATTAATTATTATAAAAAAAGTACTATCAATAAATAACTTAATTATAGGATACCATCAAATATTACAATAGTGGAAATTAATTTTAATAACATTTAAAAAGTGGTTAAATTGAACTTAAATGAAATTAAACAAGTTATGGTTGTAGGCGCGGGTACAATGGGTCATTCTATTGCTCAAGTCTACGCACAATCTGGTATTGAAGTTGATTTAGTAGATTTGAATCAAGGTTTACTTGATATAGCACTAAAAAAAATTAATTTAAATTTAAATCTACTAGCAGAATATAAGCGAGTAAGCGAGGATGATATTCCAGAGATTCTAAATAGAATAAATGTATCAACAAATTTAGAAGAAGCAGCAAAGAAAGCAGATTTAGTCGCTGAAGTGGTTAACGAAGATAGAAATATAAAAAGAAAGTTATATTCGCAATTAGATAAGTTTTGTTCTGAAGAAACTATATTAGCAAGTAACACTTCAGAATTGAATATTTTTAAGGTAGTAGAAGTTAAAAATCCAGAACGATTAGTTATTCAACATTGGTTTAGACCCGCACACATAGTACCATTAGTGGAAATTGTAGCAGGACGCAAAACATCTCCTGAAATAGTGGATCTATCGTTTAAATTATTAAAAAAACTCGGTAAAAAGCCAATAATCTTAAGAAAATTCACAAACGCGTTTATAGCTAATAAGATACAACAGGCAATTAATTCTGCGGTTTTTGGTTTATTGTTAAAAGGAGTTGCTACTCCCGAAGAGATTGATTTAGCAGTAAAAACTAGCTTTAGTTTGCGTTTACCCATTGTAGGGGTTGTGCAAAACATGGATTTCGTCGGACTTGATGTAATTTCTGACGTTCTTAAAAATATGGGCTTAGAGCTTTCAATTATTAAAGATAAGGTAGATCAAGGACAATATGGGATTAAAACTTCTAAAGGGCTATACGATTATAGCGGCCGTAGTGAGGAGGAAATTCTTCGAAAAAAGGACGAAAAATACCTCAAAATACTCGATTTTCTCGAAAAGATTGACGCTTTTGAACCCGTTTAGGAATGTTTAATTGTAAATTGAAATTTGAAGTCTTAACATACTTCATTCACAACAATTTTAGAGATAGTAATTTATCTAAAGTTGAATCTAAATTAATTTCTTTAGTTTTTTTTTTCAAGAATTCCAAGTTAATTTTTTCCTTATTTGCGTGATATAAAGTTAAAAAATCAATTATATCCTGGTATTCAAATAACTCAGAATCGGGTAAATCGTCTATTCTCCCTAAAAAGATAATTTTCCCTAATAGTACATATTCTAATGGTGCTATATATAACCTATAATCAAGTATTTTTTCTAAAACCGCATTATCTAATACTTCTTTTTCTTTTTTTTTATCGGCTACTTTAAGATCTAATCTTATATAGCCTCTTTTATTAAAAATAGATATATTTGTCTTTTCTTGATATCCTAAATGGAATTGGTTATCCATCACATCAAACTCATTAGTCCTTAATAAATCTAAAAATTGAGAAAATTTTGAAGGATCATCCTCAATTAATATATCAATATCTTGTGTTGTCCTTACATGACCATAATGAATAACTGCTATTCCACCGACAATTACATACCGAATTTTAACTGCTGAAAATACTTTTTCAAGACGAGATAGTATATCCTGTAATTCAACCAATATTATCCTCTTTTTTTTCGAAGTAGTTTGATTTTATCTTTTA
>JBHLLE010000022.1:0-13393 GCA_048885945.1 Candidatus Hermodarchaeota archaeon
AATTTATTAAATACCTTTTGTCAACTTTATAATTTAATAGGCCATAAGATGATAATTTAAATAAAAAAAAAGTAAATATTTTAATAAAATCTCATTTATTCGCTTATAATTACTTCCGGTTTTTTGTCTAGTTCCTCACTCTGAGCTTTTTCTAAGAAATAAGGATCAATAATTGATTGGATTTGTTTGAAATCATAATGTCTCGGATCAATTGCCTTTAGCCGACAAGTTGATGCGCATCTTCCACAACCTTTGCAAATAGCAGGATTAATGTAAGCTTTTTTAGCAGGAATGCTCACATCTTCGTATTCTTGAAGGGAATCTAAAAGTGAAATAGCTTTAAATTGACAAACATCTATACATTTTCCACATCCATTACACTTTTCAGTATCTACTTTCATATCTTTGAAAAAACACTCGATCGAAAGAAAGAAAGATAACATCTCTAGTTTCGTAGTCGATATCTCTTGAACGCTTAAGAACCTGCTCGCTCTTCCTGCAGCTCCATTTGCTTCCATAATTGAATCTTGTATATTTTTGGGCCAGCTAGCACATCCACAAATAAACACACCATGAGCTGTGAAATCTAATGGTCTCATTTTAGTATGTATTTCTTCAAAAAAACCATGTTGGTCGAGCGGAACTTTTAACATTTCTGCTAATTCTTCTAACCCAGTAGGAGGAATCATTGGAGTAGATAAAAGAACCAAGTCTGTTTTAAAGGTAATGAGTTTATTTCGATCTAAATCGTCACGTAAAGTAATTTCATATTTTTCTGGTTCTTTGCTTATTTTTTTTACTTCTGGCAAATTCTCGACATCATATTTTAAGTAATTGGCAATTAATTTCCTATTACTTGCATATTCTTCAAAATCTTTTTTGGCCATGTGAAGCTCTCTGAAAAGGACTACAGAGTCGAGCTTTGGCTTTAAATTCTTCAAGATGTTTAAATTTTTAAGGGTATTACTGCAACATACATTTGAACAATAAGAAAAGCCTCCTTTTTGTCTAGCATTTACACACATAATAGTGGTAATATGCTTAATAGAGTCTAACCAAGATTGATCTTTTTCCTTTAACCTTTGTTCTAATTCCAATTGAGTGAGAATGTTCTTATTTTCCTTACTATATTGAAACATATCAAATGGTTTAAACTCCTGACTTCCCGTTGCAACAATTATCGTTCCTACTTTAAAGTGGTGATCTTTGGAATTGTTAAGCGTAATATCGTAATTTCCAATAGAACCTTTAATATTTGTGATTTTTGAATTTAGAAAAATTTGAATCTTTTCATTTCGTTTAACTTCGCTCTTGATTTGATTTAAGAATTCAGAGGCCTTTTGTTGAATAGGATAAATCACATTAATTTGATTTAAATTCCCTCCAAGTAGACTTTCCCTTTCTACAATAATAGTAGAAAAACCCTGATTACTGAGATCTAAAGCTGCAGTCATTCCTGAGATTCCACCACCAATAATCAACGCACGGGGCGTGATTTTAATTATTTCTTCGTCGGGAAGGATATCTACTTCCTGTTCTTTAATTTGCGAGTATTTAGCAGGATTTAATAAAGTTGCTATTTGAGACGCTACTCCACTCGCATCTGCTACAGTTTCAGAAATATTCGTAGGCCCTTGACAAAATCCGCATAAAAATATACCGTCCTTATTAGATAAGGATTTATTAAAGTAAGAGCGTTCTTTAAAAAATCTGTACTCGTCAAGTTCAATTCCTAATTTTTTAGCTAATTCTTGAGTTCCTTTTGAGGGAACCAGAGGAGCTGCTAAGACCACTAAATTTGCTCTAAACTCCTGGTCTTTTTCTCCTGTTTTCAAATTATCGTAATTTATGATTAAATCATTAGTTTCAGGATCTTCTGTCACATCCTTAATAGTAGAATGGAGATATTTTATACCAAACTCATCTTGAGCATTTTTTGTATATTCGTAAAAAGTTTTACCAAACACTCTTATGTTATGTCTAAAAACTGTTATTTGAGAATTCTCAGTGTAGTTTTTTGTGAGAATCGCATCTTTCGCGGTATACATACAACACACTCGAGAACAGTAAGGTACATTATCTTCTAAATAACTTGAGCCCGCGCATTGAATGAACGCAATTTTTTCAGGTTCTTTTTCATCGCTTATTCTTAAAACTTGGTTACCAAATGGTCCAGTAGGGCATAAAATCCTCTCGTATTCTAAGCCATTCACAATGTTTTTAAATTGATATCCCCATTTTGGAGCTAATTCCTTTCCTAACATATCAAAACCCGTAGCAACAACAATAGCGCCAACATTTATATTAATATCTTGAGGTTTCTGTTCGTAATCTATGGCTTTAGCCTTACAGACTTTTTTACAAACTCCACAGACATCTCGATTCAAATAGAGACATAATTCAGGATCAATGGTATATACAGGTGGGGTCGCTTGAGGGAATGGCATATAAATAGATTTTCTTTTTCCGAGATTTAAATCAAAGATATTTGGAGCTTCGACTTTTGGACATTTTGCAGCGCAGTCTCCACAACCTCTACATTTTGACTCATCTACATAACGGGGTTGTTTAACTATAGTTACGGAAAAGTCTCCTGCTTTTCCTGTTACTTTTTTGACTTCTGACAATGTTAATAATTCAATGTTGGGATTTCTGTAAATTGCAACCATCTTAGGAGCTAGAACGCATAAACTGCAATCACTTGCGGGAAAAAGTTTATCAAATTGGGCCATCCGTCCTCCAATTGATGGTTCTTTTTCTACCAAATAGACTTTAAATCCTAATTCTGTGAGGTCTAATGACGTCTGAATTCCGGCTATTCCTCCTCCAATAACCAATACAGAACCTTCCATTATTTAATACCTCCTTAAAATTTTGAAAAACAAAATAGAGAAACGGCATATTAACTAATACCGTTAAAATTACTTTGTTAATCATAATATGAGTACAAAACTATATATAAATATTTTGGTAAAAAATGTAAGGATCTGATAATTTATATAATGACTTATAATTGTTTCCCAACATTTTAGCCAGAATTATGATCGGTTTCGAACTATATGGGTTAGATAGTGATCTATTTTCTACATTATCTACCAGATCAAAATAAAATCCTTAGATGATTTTCGAAATTGATAGCAAAATTATTCGAGATGATCGAAATGCATCACTTGGATAAGCTAAGATTTCTATTTTTGATCACAAAAAAAATTTTTTTTTATTTTTTTTTTAGATTACTAAAAAATTAGGAAAAAATGATTATTATCATATTAACACACTTAAAGGAAAAGTGAGGGAAAAAATTAAAGCACTTTTAAGGGACCCAATTCTTTAATTTGATTAGTAAATTCGGTTATCAAGTCCGCAAATCGCTTTCCTTCCGAAGCACTTACCCATTCAAGTCTTACTCTTTTTTGATCAATACCTAATTGTTTAATGATAATCTCGTGCAGTCTTTTAAATCTGTCTCTCGTGTATTCATTTCCAGAAATATAATGACAGTCTCCTATGTGACATCCCGTAATCAATACGCCATCCGCTCCATCTTTGAGAGCTTTCACGACAAAGGCTGGATCAACTCTACCTGAGCACATTACGCGAACAATTCTCATATTTGGAGGATATTGAAATCGTGAAACGCCCGCGAGATCTGCTCCAGCATAACTGCACCAGTTGCAGCAGAACGCTAATATCTCGGGATTGAATTCTTTTTCTGCAGGTTTCTTTTTTTTTTTAGCCATATATAATATTCACATTATTTATATTTGGAATTTATTCTAATAGGTAAGATTCTATCATAGCAAAGATTTGGTCAAAATCGTAATGCTTGACGGAAATTGCTCCGTTCGGACAAGTTGCTGCGCAAGTCCCGCAACCTTTACACAAGGCAGAATTTATAAAGGACTTCTTTAAGGTGATGCTCACATCCTCAAACTCCATTGATGCTTCTCTGAGTTCGATAGCATTATAAGGACAAATTGATACGCATTTTCCACAACCTATACACCTCTCAGGATTCACTTCAGCAATTAAACCAGAAGTGGTTATAGTTTTAGCACTCAAGAACCTACTTGCTCTTCCCGCAGCACCATTGGCTTGGGAAATAGAGTCTTGTATGTTTTTGGGCCACTGAGCACAGCCTGCTAAGAAAATACCATCTGTCGCAAAGTCTAATGGTCTTAATTTAACGTGTGCCTCTAAGAAAAAACCATTCTTGTCGAGCGGAACTTTTAACATTTTTGCTAGTTCAGTTAAATTGTCCGCAGGAATCATGGGGGTGGAAAGAATTATTAAATCCGTGTCAAATTCTATGTCATCTTGTAAATTAGTATCAAACACTTTTATATTATATTTTTCAGATTTTCCGTTTTTCTTAGTGATTTGAGGCAATTTTTCTAAGTCGTATCTCAGAAATATAGCGTCCTTGCGCCGTTCGCGATAATATTCTTCAAATTCTTTCTTTGCCATTTGAAAATCTCGATAGAGCACCACGATTTCAAGGTCGGGCTTTAATTCTTTTAAAATCCCTATATTTTTAACGCTCACTCCACAACACACATTAGAGCAGTAGGTAATTCCTTCTTTTTGTCTGGCGTTTACGCATAATATCATTGCTACTCGATTGACATTATTTAGAAAGGAAGTATCTCCAGCTTTTAATTTTTGCTCGAGATCTAATTGAGTTAACACACGTTTATTTGCCTTAGTATATTGAAAGGTGCCATTAGGTTTTAATTCCTGAGCTCCAGTCGCGACAATTATGGTACCAATTTTTAAGAGATGGGTCTTTTGTTTTTCGTCCATGACGAGTACATCGTAATTACCTATATACCCTTTAATCTCTTCGACTTTAGATTTTAAAAACATTTGAATATTTTTGTTCTTTTTAACCTTATCTAATGTTTCCTTTAATATTATGGAGGCGTCTTCTTGGATGGGATATAAAATGTTAAGATAATTTAAATTACCTCCGAGTTTATCTTCTTTTTCCACAAGATAAACTTGAAATCCTTGATCGGCTAAATTGAGAGCGGAAGTCATTCCAGATATTCCTCCTCCTATTACTAAAGCAGTAGGAGTGATATCTAATTTTTCCTCTTTAAGTGGCTTTAATAATCGTGCTTTAGCGACCGCCATTCTTATTAAGTCTTTTGCCTTAGATGTAGCAGCCGGATTATCGCTCATGTGAACCCACGAGCATTGATCGCGAATATTTACCATTTCAAATAGATATTTATTTAGTCCCGCTTCTTGACAAGTTTCTTGAAATAAAGCTTCGTGAGTTCTAGGGGTACACGAAGCAACAATAAATCTATTAAGATTATTCTCTTTAATTACTTCTTTAATTCTTGCTTGAGAATCAGAACTACAAGAATATAAATTAGCTTCAGCGTGAATAACATAGGGTAGGGTTTTAATGTAATCCACTACGTCAGAAACATCTACATATTTTCCTATGTTGATACCACAATGGCATACTAGAACACCAATTCGTGGTTGATCTGAAATTTTTACTTCAAACTCCGGAATTTCAAATACTTTTTCTTTAACTTCTGAATATTTCTCAGAATTTAATAAAGTAGCGACTTGAGACGCAACTCCACTGGCATCTGCTACCGTCTCAGGGATATCCATAGGGCCCTGACAAAATCCGCATAAAAATATCCCTTCTTTAGAGGATTGTGATTTGTTAAAGTAGGATTTTTCTTTAAAGAAATCGTAGTCATCTAAATCCGTCCCTAAGACTTCAGCTAGTTCTTTAGTACCTTTCGAGGGAATTAAAGGTGTCGCTAACACTACTAGATTTGCTCTAAAGTCTTCAAACTTGCCTGTTTTTAAATCCTCGTAGTGAATAATTAAATCGTTTGTTTCAGGATCTTCTTCGATTTTACTAATTTTCGTTTGGAAATATACTACGCCATATTCATCTTGAGCTCGTTGAGTGAACTCGTAAAAGTTCTTACCGTAAGCTCGAATATCGTGGCGGAATACAAAACAACTTGAATGATCTGAATGTTCTTTTGTTATAATTGCCTCTTTCGCGGTATACATACAACAAACGCTCGAGCAATAAGGTACATTTTCGTGGAAATCTCGAGAGCCCGCACATTGAATAAACGCTATTTTTTCAGGTTCCTCTTGATCACTAGGTCTTAAAACATGACCACCAAAAGGACCCGAAGCACACAATATCCTCTCGTATTCAAGGGCACTCACTACATTTTGATAATTATAACCCCATCTAGAAGATAATTCTTCCGCGGGCATATCGAATCCAGTAGCTACTACGACCGCTCCTACTTTAATTTTAACATCTTGAGGTTTTTGTTCGTAATCTATAGCTTCAGCTTTACAAACTTTCTCGCAAACTCCACAAACTCCTTTAGTTAATTTCAAACAAATTTCAGGATCGATTAAATAAATAGGGGGAACTGCTTGAGGAAATGGAATGTAAATTGATTTTCTTTTCCCTAAATTCATATCAAACGCGTTAGGGACCTCTATTTTAGGGCATTTAGCTGCGCAATCTCCACATCCTTTACACTTAGTTTCGTCAATATAGCGTGGTTTTTTAAGAACGGTGACCTCAAAATCTCCTGGTTTTCCGGTTATTTTTTTAATTTCGTGGTAAGTCATTAATTCAATATTAGGATTTCTAAATACTTCAACCATTTTAGGAGCAAGAATACAGAGGCTGCAATCGTTCGTAGGAAATGTTTTATCCAATTGGGCCATTCTACCTCCAATAGACGGAGTTTTCTCGACTAGGTACACTTTAAATCCTAATTCAGTAAGGTCTAAAGAGGTTTGTATTCCGGCAATTCCTCCTCCAATGACAAGAACTGATCCTTGCATTACTTATCTCCCTCTGGTTTTTTATTAGTTTTAATAAATTCAATACGATCTATTATAAATTCAGCAAAATCTATTATTTCTACTGAAGCAATATTTTCAAAATCATTTTGAACGCAATTTAGATGAATATTACATTTTGGACAGGAGGTTATCATAATCTCACCTGCATTTTTAGCCTCTAACATTCGTTTATATCGCAATGCTTTGGATTTTTCGTTACAACCCGTCCACGAACTCACACCACAACATAATGAATTCTTCTGGTTGTGAGCCATCTCGTTAAATTTATAACCTAATTTTTCAAACTCTTGAAAAATTTCTCTAACTATTTCAACAATATTGTTTTCTTTAGGTAAGAACCTACTTAGTCTACAGGGATCGTGGTACGTAAAAGGGATAATCTTATCACTTTTTTTAGGATTTTTGAATTTAATCTTGTTTTCTTTCCATTTCTCGTAGACATACTCTATAATGTGTTTAACTTCAAACTTTTCGTTAAATTCTTCGAATAATTTAGGATAATCCACTTTTAACGTTCTATAGCATTCAGCACAAGCAGTTACTATAGTATCGATTTCTGCTTGTTTAAATATCTCAAAATTCTTTTTAGCTAACTTTATAAAAGTTTTTAATTTTCCTTGACCCCAGTAAATATCGTGTCCACAGCAAATTTCATCTTCAAATACTACAATTGGCTCTTGTTCTATATGACATAATATTCCTAAGGTACTTTTTGCGATATTGTCGTAATTCTCAAATTCAAAATTAAAATAAGGTAAGCAGCCAACAAAATACAAAATATTACCTTTATCTGATACTTTGCAGTCTTTGGGAATCCAATCTATAAATCGTTTTGGATTAATATATGGTCTACTCATCAATTCGGTTATCGTAGTGTAAATTCCTTTATGAGCCACGATATCTTCAGGTTTCTGGTCCTTCTCGTGTCGCATTTTATATCTTGCCATTCTTACGAGATCGGCAAAATTAATTTCTTCCGGACAATCTTTAAGGCATTGATTGCATGTTAGACAATCCCATAAGATTCCACTTTCAAGGATCTTATCCTCAAAACCTTCTAAAATTAATTGAATGATTTTACTTGGAGTATACTTTTGAACTTTACTTAACTGACATACTCCACTACATCGACCACATTGATAGCACTTTTTTAATAATTTTCTTAGATCTGACTCATAAATTTTATCTAAATATTCATATGCGTCAGAAAATAGTTTTCTTCGCTCAATATCTCGTTTTGATTCTGAGTTTGATTCTGTTATAATCTTATCATCTCTTTATTCTAAACTTTTCATAAATTTTTCTTTTCTTTCAATTTTGGATTGAGAAAACTGAGAAATTAATTCAATCATTTTTTCCTTCTGGGAAGGTTCTAATTCTGCACAGCGTATAACTCCGGCATTTAAAGCTTTAGCGAATATTTGTTTTCCTTTTTCGGTTCGCGTTATGACAGTAGTATACTTTTTAGGAGATCCTAATCCTCCAAAGGAAATATCTGAGTAAATATTTGTAAAATCGCTACAGGCATTACAAGCCGGTCTCATATAATTAATTAAGTGATTAAAGGGAACGTGAATAACCTTTTCTCCAGTTCCCTCGTCTTTTAAGGCAAAAATTACATCTTCCTTAATATTTATCTTTAAAATATCTGAAAATTTAATGTTAAAATCTTTCTCAAACTTTTCTATTTGAGATTTATCAAAAAGGAAGTTTTCAAAACAAAACAAACCGAGGCACACCTCAATATTTTCAGAGGGAGTGACTCCTAAATCTTGCATACAGCGGATAGTATATAGTTGACAGGGGGTACCAACCACTGCTAATTTCTTGAATTTGTAGTGATTAAGTTTAGGGATACTATGAGTGTAAGTACAGAATTTTTGTATTTCGTGTAATTGATGAGTTATATCTAGTTTTGCTCCCGATGCTTTCAATAAGTCATACTTGCTATCTGCAAAGGTTGCTTCTCGATGAAAAGGTGCGTCAGTTTTAGATACAACAGACCCGTCGATTAATTTTTTTTCAATTAGGAAGTTAATAATAGAATTTACCACACCACCATCTGTTCCATATTCTAAAAATTCTTTATCTGTCGCCTGACAAGAATATATATTGTCATAAAATCCTACGGGAAGTGACTTATAGTCAGAAAATTTATAAGTTTTATTAAGTTCATCGTCTAGAATATGTGTTTGAGGGCAAATATAATAACATATTCCACATTCTAAGCATTTATCCTCGTTTATATATTGTGGTGGAGTAAAAGGATCTTTTAATCCAATAACATCAAACTCAGCGGAACTACAGAAACTTACGCATCCTCCACATTCTTGACATATTCCTTTTTCGTGAACTTCCTTAATTAAATCTTTAAAAGTTTTTGTACTCATAATATCAATCCTTTTTTTTATTCTTTTTCTTTATGTATTTCTTTATAGGGGTTATGGCATTTACCTCTCTTAATTCCTCCGATTTTTTCCACTAAGAATTGTCCTGGTTTAACTTCTTTAAGACTTTTTGATTCGATTAAACCTTCCTTGATGGCATCGTTATAAATTTCATCAGCTTCTTGAGAGCGAGTAATGACAGATGACCACCCATCCTGAGAACCAATAGACCCTATAGAAATGTCCGCATAATCAGAAGTTAAATCTTCACAGAAATGACAACTTTCACGGGCATATTTTTGTACATCTGCTAAAGGAACATCTAATTGTTCTCCAGATTTTATATTTATGATGAATTTTCCTCCCCCGATATTCATTTTTGTTAGTTCGTTAATGTCTTTATTAAACTGTTCCTTTGCTAGCTTTATAATTCCTTCGTAGGGAAACGATTCCATACAAAATAGCCCGATTCTATATTTAATGTTTTTAAAGAAAGGTAACCCACTAGGATAGAGAGTGCCTTTCTCTAGGGCTTTCATCATGCATGGAACGCCAACAAATGCGACTTTTTCGTACTTCTTAGCCTGTTCTAAGATAGCTAAGGAAGGAGAATTTGCATATTTTGTTCCTCCCGTTTTATATAAGTCTTTAACATCGTCTATAATTACAGGTTCAGGTTTCCACAAATCCTTTGAATGCTGAACTGCAATGATTGCGTCAACTAATTTATTTTTTAACAAGTATTCTAAAAGGGAGGTAACTATTCCACCATCTTGTCTTACCTTTTTAATCTCGTCTTTTTTGGTACTTCCCGTATACGTGTTTACATAAGCCCCAATCTTATCAGACCAATTTAATTTAGTATCCAATTTTTTAATAGCCATATTGGCTTGGTCAATAGAAAATGAACGAGGACAAACGGTAAAACATAACCCACATTTCATGCAAATATCGTCGTCTAATTCTAACATATCTGCATCCACTTTAAGAGCATTTACAGGGCAAATAGCAGAACACCAACCACATTGACAGCAAACCCCAGCATCAAACACAAGAGATACGGGTTCAAAATACTTTTCATCAAAATTTTCAGGAAGCTTTTTGGTTTGATATCTATAAAAATATTCTTTTACTTCAACCTCTTTTTCTTCCCCTTTGATTTTTTTCTTTACCATTTTGGTTTTTACTTCAATATGTTCTTCAACATATCCTTGTTCCTTTAAGTAAATAATGTCTCTGATAACATTATCGGGGGGAAAATCTTTAACCTTTTTAGCAATTTCATCTAAAAATAGAGGTTCTAAACCTTGGATTTTTTCTAATATGATTTTACGCTCTGTTTCAGCGTTAATCATTGCGTCCAATATGTCAAAAAATTCTTGTTCCGAATATTTTCCAACTTTTAATATCTCTTCTTTTGCTTCGAAAAAAGCTCTTATTTGGAAGTTTTCTGCTGCCTTATAGGTAGCCTCCATTAGTTCTATAGGAGATATCCCACTAAACGTTTTCTGGTTTACAACTTGAACCATAATTCCTACACATTATTTTTATTTAAAATTTATTTAAAAAATTTTTTCAAATCCCTCCATTGCAAGGTCAGTCATCTTGTAACTAAGATTTTCTTACAAGACTCATTCGATGGGATTATTACTTATTTCTTGCAGTTAATATTGGATTGGGTCCAGCACGCTTGATTTTCTCATAAGTGTCTTCGATACTTTTTACTATTTTTTCTGATTCTGCGCTACTACACCAATACATATTAACTCTTTGGTTGCCAAATCCTCGAGATTCTAATATACGATTCGCAAAATCGACATGTTTTTGAGCCGTAAAGTTACCCGATTTAAACTGACATTCATTTGGTCGTCATCCAACGATCATTACGCCATCTGCTCCAGATTTTATAGCGTAAAGTATATGTTTTACGTCGACTCTTCCCGTGCATCTTAATTTAATGATCTTTACTGAAGGAGTGTATTTCATACGCGAAACGCCCGCTAGATCAGCAGCACCATATCCTCATTTTAAACACGCGAACATTACAATTTTAAAATTATTTTCCATTTTTACTCGACCTCTTGATTGTTTAAGATTCTAATAATGCTTTAATTTCTGCATATAATTGTTCGTCTCTAAAATATCGGATGTCAATTGCTTGAGTAGGACAGCATGTAGCACATATGCCACATCCATCGCAATTTATCTCGTCCACAATTGCTCCTTCAGTGTCTAGGATTTTTATGGCTCCTTTAGGACATTCTTTCTCACATCTTCCGCAGGAAATACAATTTTCTTTATCAACTTCGGCTACGATTAGTTCGAGGTCAATTTCCCCAGCAGAAGTTATCTCCGCGACTTTGCTTGCTGCAGCTCTCGCTTGAGACACTGAGTAAGCAATGTCTTTCGGTCCTTGTGCAAATCCTGCGATAAATATGCCTTTTGATTTAGTTTCTTGAGGCATAAGTCCAAAGTGAGATTCAGTTAAAAATCCGTTCTGATCTGTGTCTAAGTTCATAACCTTAGCGATTTGTTCAGTTCCTTTCGAGGGTAATGCTGCAGTTGACAGAACAACTAAATCGGCTTTAATTTTAATGATTTCATCAGTTAAAGACGAATATACTCGAATATTAACGTCTTTAGTTTCAGGATCTTCATTAATTTCACCAACTTTTCCCCGAATCATTCGAATGTCAGAATCTTTAGCTCTTTGATAATATTCCTCAAAGCCTTTTTCGTTAGTTCTAATGTCTATATAACAAATAGTAATATTTGCGTCTGGGAATTCTTCTTTTAGTAATTTTGCGTTTTTAAGTGCGAGCATACAACAAACCCCACTGCAGTACGTTCTTTCAGTGTCTCGACTCCCAACACATTGAATAAATACAATTTCATTTGGTTTCTTGTCGTCCGATACTCTATGAACATGACCTTCCAAAGGACCATTTGGAGCCAACATTCTTTCTAATTGAGCTTGAGTTATTACATTATGGAATTCACCGTATCCATATTCACCAAAGGGCTCGTAAATATCCCAACCCGTAGCAATTATGATCGTTCCTACTTCAAATTCAACGAATTCTGGTTTTTGACCAAAGTTTATAGCGTCTAATTCACAAGCGTCTACACACGAATAACATTCAACGCAAACATTTCGATCTATATCGTAGATAAAAGGAACAGCTTGGCCAAATGAAATATCAATCGCTTTCCGTGCTCCTAAGTACTCGTCAAAAAAGTTTGTAGTGTAAGTTGGACATACTTCAGTACAAGCTCCGCACCCATTACATTTCTCTGAATCCACATATCGTGGTTTTTTCTTAACTTTTATGTTATAATTTCCTACATAGCCGGATACTTCACTAACTTCAGAATAACTGAGTATTTCTATATTTTCGTGTCGATTAACTTCCAGCATTTTTGGTCCACAGATTCATATCGAACAATCATCTGTAGGGAAAGTACGATCTAATTGAGCCATTCTTCCACCAATGGTGGTTTTGCTTTCCACGAGATAAACTTTTATTCCTTGATTTGCTAAATCGAGAGCAGCGTTCATTCCCGCAATACCTCCTCCAATAATTAGTGTAGCTTTAGTAACCGGAACAGTTTTGATAGGTACTACTTCTAAACGTTTAGCTCTTTCAAGACCACTCTTTAATAAGATTTTTGCTTTTTCAGTAGCGTCATCTTTATCTTCAGTGACCCAACTACAATGCTCTCTTACATTAACCATTTGAAAATAGTAAGGACTCAGATCTGTCTTAGCGATTGACCCTCTATAGATTGGTTCGTGCGTTCTCGGAGTTCAAGCCGTCGCTATAATTCTATCCAATTTTTTCTCTTGTATATCTTCAATAATCTCGTTTTGCCCGCTCTCAGTACACAAGAAAGGGTGACTTTTTGCAATAACAACATTCCCTAAGTTTTTTGCGTAATCAACTAATTTATCGCAATCAACTTTACTTCGTATATTAATTCCTCATTGACAACAGTATACACCTAGTCTTAAGTCTTCTTTCCGTTGATTTTCAGTATTTTCCATCTTGTTTTTCACATCCACCTCTTATAGATTTTACAAGTATGTTAATTTTTTTATTTAATTAATTCAGCCTCTGAAAATTATCATT
>JBHLLE010000023.1:0-13361 GCA_048885945.1 Candidatus Hermodarchaeota archaeon
AATTCTATCATACACTTAAATTCAATATAATTAAATAACTGTAATAAAAACAATTAAGGAATTGATTGAATATGGCTAAGTATTTTACTAAAACACATCAATGGTTTGATGATGGGTCAAAGGAAGTAGGTATTACTCCATATGCTGCTGAAGCACTTGGTGAGATTAGCTTTGTTGATTTAGAAGGTATTAGTGGCGCATCTTTAGAACAAGTAAAGATGGATGGAGACGAACCCTCTTCAGATCCTATTGACGCGACTATTGAAAGCTCCAAAGCAGTAGGAGATGTCTATTCACCTGTAAGTGGAACGGTTACCGCCATTAATGAAGATTTAATGGATGAACCTGAAAAAATTAATGAAGACGCATTTGGTGCTTGGCTCTTTAAGATAGATCCATCCAATTGGGATGCTGAAAAAGGCAATCTATTGGATGAAGGCGCTTATAATGATTATGTTAAAACCTTAGGTTAATTGACATAATTAAAATCTTAAATCCAAACTTTTTTTCTTTTTTTTACGTTTATTTTTCCTAATTATATGAATAATTTTAATAAATTTATATTAGGTTTAATAGTAAATCCCATCTCGGGTATGGGAGGTTCAGTTGGGCTAAAAGGAACAGACGGAAAAGACATTTTACAAAGAGCCATTGAATTAGGCGCTAAACCAAACGCTTTGAATAGAACGAGAGAGTTTTTAAACGAACTACTACCCATTAAATCGAAGATTAAGTTTGTAACGTGCCCTAAATTCATGGGAGCGTTAGTCTTAGAAGAAATGGGATTCGAATACGAACCACTATCTCATCTATTATTTCAAAAAATAGAGAATTTATACGATACTGATGAGGAACAAACAAAATATGCAGCCAAATTCATGAAAGATATTAATGAACTAAAATTAATTTTATTTGTTGGTGGAGATGGAACTGCTAGGGATATAGTAAAAGCTGTAGGTATAGAAAAACCGTGTTTAGGAATTCCAGCAGGAGTTAAAATTTATTCTAGCGTATTTTCTCTAAATCCAAAAACGGCTGCTTCTATAGTAATGCAATATCTTTGGGAAGAATCAGCTCTTAAAGAATCGGAAGTGCTAGACATAGATGAAGAACAATATAGAAAAGGAAAACTAGTCTCTAAATTGTATGGGTATTTACTCACTCCTTTTACTCCAGACTTCATTCAATTATCAAAGATGGGTACCCCAGATACGGATTTAAATAATCAGGAAAGAATTGCTCAAAGAATAATCGAAGAATTAAAAAGGGAAGTCTACTATCTTATTGGCCCTGGTACCACCACCAAGGCTATCACTGACAGGTTGAATCAAAAAAAGACTGTTTTAGGAGTTGATCTATTATATAATAATAAAATAATAGATTTCGATTTAAACGAACAACAAATCTTAAATTATGTAAGAGAAAATGAGACTAAAATTATTTTATCACCAATTGGAAGGCAAGGTTTTATCTTTGGAAGAGGAAATCTTCAATTTACCCCCAATGTTTTAAAAAAAGTAGGAGTAAAAAATATTGTAATTATCTCTACTAAATACAAATTACAAACTATACCGAATCAAATCTTAAGAATTGATACGAGAAATGCCAATTTAGACGATAATATGAAAGGATTGTATAAAGTAATTGTAGACTACGATGAGATTAAAATTTGTAATGTAAAATAAACTATTTTTTCAATAATTAATTAAATCTGAATAAAGTATTATATTTTAATTAATTTCTATCAACCTAATTAGCGAATTTCCAAATAACTATAATTCCCACCATGCTGTCTTTCCAAGCTTGACACTAATCATATATTGAAGGGAAATAAACGCAGAGAGAATCATAATAACTCCAATAACTAAAATTCTTAAAGCTAAATTTCGATTATATGAATGTTTAGATGCTTGGTACAATAATAAAAACCCTATTGATGCAACAAATATTAAAATAGACGCTACAATACCTTCAATAATGAAGCTTTCTTGAATCGAGGGATAAAGAAATATAGGATCACCTGCAGAGTCCGCTCCTAATGCGGGGTTTTCTCTATACAATAAATATACAATTCCAACTTGGAGAACGAAGAGTATCGCGTAAATAGCTACAAGACCTAATGTCTTAGATGGAGTTGGCAAAACAATCCTTCGACCTGCGATTTTTGGATAAGTTATTTTAGGTTTTCTTAACCTATTTCCAAAAATCCAAGGAGTTTTTTCTTTAATTCGCTCTCCAATAGTTTTTGATCCACTTATATCAAGCTTTTCCTTGGCTTTTTCTATTCTTTCTCGTTTCGACATATTGTAAAAAATTACTGCAAGATGATTAATGTAATAAATTATTTGTAAATTAAAATATTTTTTCAATTCTATTTATATAACTAAATTGATTTCAAATTAGATCCTTAAGTAATTGAATTAAAAAAATCCAAATTTTTTCCACACTAGCTACTTTTAAACGCTCTTTAGGAGAGTGCCCTCCTTCTACGGTTGGACCAATGGAGATCATGTCAATATGTGGAAAGTGCTCTTTTAAAATACCACATTCTAATCCAGCGTGAATTGCTTGAGTAATTACGTTCTTATTGAATAATGTTTTATAAGTATCCTGAACTATTCTCAATAATTTAGCATTGAAGTCAGGATCCCATCCCGGATAATTACTAAAATGGCTTATCTCAATATTAATATCCGCTAATTCGAGTAACGCTTCAATCTTTTCATAAATTATTCGTTTTGAAATCTCGTGCATACTTCTCTGACTTGTTACAATAGAAATCTGATTATTTTTAGTAGAAATAGCTCCTAAATTAGTTGAAGTATATACTAATCCAGAAATATTGGGATGCATCGATATGGGTCCATTTGGAAAGATATATAAAATGTGGAGCAATTTATCTTTCACTAGTTCAGGTAGAACTAACTTATTATCGTAATTTTGTATTATCTCCGCCTTAAGTTCCATATTTGGTTCTATTTTTATAATTCCTAATTTAATCTCCTCAATTATTTGGTTTATAAAATTAAGAACATCTTCTATATCACTATTATTACAAAAAATAGTCGCTTTTGCTTCTCTTGGTATGGCATTTTCTCTATTTCCTCCATTAATGGAATGGAGTTGAATATTATAGTTTTTATTTACTTTCCATAATATCTTACTAATTATCTTTATTGCATTTCCTCTTCCTCGATGGATATCTACGCCAGAATGACCCCCTATTAAACCTGAGACGAAAATATTTACTGGTTTTGGATCTTCCAAATATTTATCTACTGATTTATATTTAAAGTTTATTTTTCCATTAGTTCTTATTCCTCCAGCACAGCCGATAATAAATTTATCGTCTTCTTCCCCATCTAGATTGATAAGATAATTGCCATTAGTTAAATTCTTATCAATATTAAAAGCTCCCACTAATCCTACTTCCTCGTCGACAGTAAACAATAACTCTAACGATAAGCCATCAAAACTCAATTCACCATTGTAAATTCTCTTCATAATTGCTAATGATAGTGCAATTCCTACTCCATCGTCAGCACCTAGCGTAGTTCCGTCAGCTGTTAACCATTTTTCTTTGTTAATTTCGATAATCTTAAGTTTGAGTGGATCTTTTAAAAAATCATGTGTTACATCCTCGTTTTTTTCACAGACCATGTCCATGTGGCTCTGTAGGATAACTTTTACTTTTTCTTTTTTGTTTTTTGGAGGAATTTTAACTACTAGATTTCCTGTCTTATCGACTTTAGTCTCGTAATCTAACTTTTGTGCTTCCTTTATTATATACTCTCTAACTAAATCCTCGTTTCCAGAACAACGAGGAATCTTAGAAATCTCGTTAAAATACACCCAAAACTCGTTCGGTTCGCCTAAATCTTCTAAGAACATTGTAAATTACTTCCATCAATATATAAATACAGTTTTACTTATATTATTTATAAAATAAATTCTGTTTCCTTAAAACTTTATTTATAGGTTTTTAAAATGAGTTGGAAAGATCTGTATTCAGAAGTAAAGAAAAGAAAAATGGAAGCTCTAAATAAAAAAGATGTCGTTAAAGCTGTTGAGCAACATGGTAAAATACTCGCTATTGAGGGTAGATTTGAAAAACCCGAAGACATTATCAAAAACATGTATGTTTCAGAATACAAGATAATTAAATATGGAAAGAAAGCAAAAAGTAGAGAGAGAATGATTAACGAAATTTTGAACACTGATTTTAGTAAATACGATATCCTCCTGATTGGATGTCCCGGTGAGGAAATCCCATTTTCAGCTCACCATAAAATCTTAAATTACGTAAATAATCAAGGCGGTTGGTTAATTACCACCGATTGGGCTATCAAATTCATTGTCGAAGCTATTTTTCCCGGTTATATCCGATGGAATAGAAAGCGTACAGACGATGCTGTTGTGGCGTGCCAAATTCTTGAACCAAACCATCCTTTTTTAGATGGCGTTTTAGGAGAAATACAACAAAGTAAATGGTCTAATAAAGCTACTAAAGATACAAAAACCAAAGAATTTAGATGGTGGCTCGAGTATAGATCTTTTCCAATTGATATCATAAATCCTAACGAGGTTAATCTTTTAATTGCGTCTCAAGAGATCGAACAAAAATGGGGCTCTAATCCCGTCTTACTCTACTTTAACTATGGAAAAACGGGTGGAAGAGTGATTCACATGATTTCTCACACTCACCTCCAAAAAGGAGGATTAAAAGGAAAATACGCGTCTGCGCTAATTTTATCCAACATATTAGACGAAAAAATTTCTCAAAAATTAAATCTATCGAAAGGATCAACTCCACAATATGTCGATTATTCTGAATTACAATCCCATTCTCAAAACACACCCATACCCTCAAGTGATCCTTGGCTAGCTCCTCCTCAGGAAAATAACTATTTAACACCCTCAACATCTCAGAGTGGAATTGGTCTAACTGGTACCTCTCAAATTGTTGAAGCAGATGATACTAATTTTTCTTTTTCTAGCATTTGTACTTATTGTACTTATGATTTTACCGATTTTAAAGGGAAAATTTATATTTGTAAAGAATGCGGAGCTCCATACCACGATAATTGTCTAAATATTCAAATTAACGAAGGAATCTGTAAAAATTGCGGCAGAATTTTATTATGGTAACAGAATATGACCTTATTTTTTTTGAGTAAGATTTTATTTTCTTTTAAAATTTAATTATTCATTCTTATATTTTAGATGTGATATCATGTTAAATTTGAACGAGATTTTTAAAGTTGTAGATAAATTAGATTCAGAGGAAATCATGGATATAATGAAATCGCTCATTTGTATTAATACGAGTGTCCCGCCAGCTAATACTTACAGAGAATACGTTGATGCTATAAAACCCTATTTCAAACAGTTAGACTATTCACTAGAAGAAGTAATCGTTCCAGAAGGATTGGTTCAGCAAATTCCGCAACCTCTTGAAGGTCCCCGCATCAACCTGGTGGCTACCAAGGATTTTGGTCAAAAAAATTACGTTTCATTTTACGGGCACATGGATGTAGTACCCGCTCCTGAAGAAGGCAGTCAAAAATGGCGTCATCCTCCTTTTCAAGCTACTCTTACAAAAAATGGCAGAATTTATGGAAGAGGAGTTGCTGATATGAAAGGTGCCATGGCAAGCCTCATAATTGCTTTAAAACTCATAAAAAAAATGAATCTCACTCCAAAATATAATATAAGAGTTCTTAATTGCACGGATGAAGAGATTGGTGCTTATCCTGGCATTCGCTACCTAGCAGAACAAGGATATGTAAAAGGTGTGGTATTTTGTATGGAATTATTTGTAACTCCCCTAATTCCCATTGGTCTAAATGGATGTTTAGATGTTATTATAGAAACTTTCGGTAAAAGTTGTCATTCCGGAGAAAATTATTTAGGTGTAAATGCCCTTGAAGAGATGATTCCAATATTAAATGAATTAATGGAGTTGAAGAAAAGAGTGGAAATGCGTTCAAGTAAAAATATTCCCAGTTCGAGAAGAACAGAATCCGGAGATCAGATCAACTTGACTCCTATGTTTAATTTAGACATTATTCATTCAGGAATAAAATCCAATATCGTCCCAGATTACTGTACTTTAACAATCAATAGACGGTATCTCCCGGATGAAAGTTTTGAGGAGGTAAAAAATGAAATTAAAGAAGCCATCAAAAGAGCTACAGCAAAAAGTAAGGCGATTGATGTGAAAGTGACTTACTTCCTCTTATATCCTCCAGTAAAAGCAAATCCTAATGGTCCCAATGTGTCTAAAATGAAAAGAGTGATTTCATTAGTCCAAAACATTGATGAGGAAAAAATTCCTATTTCAGGATTTTCTGGTTCAACTGATATGGGTTTTGTGACCGATATTCTTGATACAGACGATATAATTGTTCATGGTTTGATGACATTTAATTCAAACTATCACGCAATTAACGAATATATCAAAATAAAGGATGTTAAGATGTATATTAAGGAATTGATCGTGTTTCTCTGCGCTGACATCTAAAAGATCAATAATAATCAAATTAACTAATTTTTTCAATTCCTTTGTTTTTCGTATAAGTTTTATCGTAATCTAAATTTTATGTCATAATAAGCAAAATATAGGTTCAAAAAATGGTTGAACTAGAAAAAATTTATCAAGAAGTCGAGAATTTAGATCCTGAAGCGTTTATGGAAGTGTTAAAGAAAATTATTGGTGTCAATACTTCAGTGCCTCCAGCAAATACTTATCGAGAATATGTTGATGTTATCTCTCCTTACTTTAAAAATTTAGATTACGAACTAGAAGAAGTCGTCGTACCCGAAGAATTAGTCAAGCAAATTCCTTATCCTCTTGAAGGTCCGCGTATAAATCTTATTGCTACAAAGGAATTTGGGCAAAAAAATTATGTTACCTTTTATGGACATATGGATACAGTCCCTGCTTCTAATGAAGGGGATCAAAAATGGAGATATCCTCCATTTGAAGCAACTATGAATCGAAGAGGTAAAATATTTGGGCGTGGTGTTGGTGATATGAAGGGACCCATGGCGTGCTTGATTATTGCGCTGCAAATCATTGAAAAATTAAATCTTACTCCAAAATATAATGTTAGAATTGTAAATTGTACAGACGAAGAAACGGGTATTTATCCCGGTATTCGATATTTAACTGATAAAGGTTATATTAAAGGAACCGTCGTTAATATGGATTTTAATATACAACCCGTCATTCCCGTTGGTTTTGCGGGAGATTTAGAAGTAATTGTTGAAACTATCGGAAAAAGCTGTCATTCCGGAATGAATTATTTGGGGATAAATGCGTTAGAAGAGATGATTCCGATTTTAGTTGAACTAAAAGCGCTAAAAGAAAAAGTAGAAAAAAGAGAAAGTAAAGATATACCTGGTTTTCCAAGATTAGGAGGTGAAGGTACAAGTAATATGGCTCCTATGTTCAATTTAGATATTATTCAGTCTGGTGATAAAATTAATATTGTTCCTAATCTTTGTACTTTAAAAATCGATCGTCGCATTATTCCTGACGAGAATTACGAGGACGTAAAAAAAGAAATTGAAGAAGCAGTTGAAAAAGGTAAAGCTAAAAGCAAGGCAGTTGATGTCAGAACAACTTTTCATTACATGTACCCTCCAGTGAGAGTAAATCCTAATGGTCCAAATATATTACGCTTTAAAAAAATCATCTCATTGGTACAGAATGTAGAAGAAGACGAAATTAACGTGTTAGGAATGTCTTTCTCAACTGACATGGGATTTATAACCCAAATTTTAGATACAGACGAAATTATCTTCACTGGAATACAAACCCTTAAGTCAAATACTCATGGAGTTAATGAATCAGTCATGTATAGTGACGTGAAAACATTTATTAAAGAAATTATTGTATTCCTCTGCTCAGATTTATAAAATTTCTTGTTTTTTAGTTTTAAGACTTGTTTTTCAGATATTCTTAGGATAGAAAAAAAAAGAAAAAAAGAGAAATTCAAAAATTTTTATTAAAATTTCATTGTAATGGGTTTTAAATTCTTACAGTAGAGCTTTATTCTTCTGTTATTTCAATAGCCTCTTCAGGGCATTGTGTCTCGCAAGCTCTGCAGCCAACACAGTCAGGTCGGTTATCTTCATTAATTTTAACCTTGCCACCTTCAGGCTCATCAAAACATTCGCTTGGACATACTTCGTAACAAGTGCCGCATCCCGTGCAAGCATCCATATCAATCTTTATACCAAATGACATGATATTTTTACTCTTTTTTTGTGTTTTGTATTTTTTAATAATCTTAATTTTAAAATGTATAATACATCTAAATATTTGAAATTATATAAAAGATATAAATTTCGTTTTTAACTTAGATCAATATTTAATTAAAAAATAGAGCTTTTCTATAACACCAAAATTTAATAATGAAAAAAATCTCGATAAAATCCTTCTCATTAACCTTTCGATTTAATTCATCTTAATTTTATTCAATTTGTATAATTTTCATCCGTTAATTAGTTAATATTAAATAAGATATGTGAATAAAGATCTTTTATGAAAGGTTCAACATTTACATTTAAAGATCAAGATGGATTTGAGATTTTTGTGTATAAATGGGCTCCAGATTCAGATTCACCTAAAGCAACAATACAAATAGTACATGGATTAGTTGAACACGCGGCAAGATACGAAAGAGTCGCAGAAAAATTGACTTCAACAGGATATATTTGCTATGCAAATGACCAGAGAGGTCACGGAAAAACGGGTGGAGAAGAAAATAAAGGGTATCTTGGAGAAAATGGTTGGAACGGCGTTCTTAACGATATGAAAAGGTTAACTGATATTATTAAAAAAGAGAATCCTAATATTCCATGTTTTTTAATCGGACATAGTTGGGGATCCCTTATGACTCAAGATTATATTCAACATTGGGGTAGCGAGTTAAAAGGTGTGGTTCTAAGTGGTACTAATGGATATGTAGACGAAATGCTACTCCAAGTAGGGCAGACATTGATAAAAAAAGAACTTAAGAAGCACGGACAGAAATCAATTAATGAGAAATTTCACAAAATACTTTTCGGACCTTATAACAAACCATTTGAACCTGCAGAAACCGAATTTCAATGGCTCAACCGCGATCAAGAGGAAGTAAATAAATACGCAAACGATCCTTACTGTGGTTATGCGGGCACTACAAACCTCTATGGTGAATTGCTATATGGAGTAGGTAAAATTTGGAAAGAAGAAAACGAACGAGCTATTCCTGTAGATTTACCTATTTATTTAATTTCCGGATCTGAAGATCCATCAAATGATATGACTAAGAATCTATTAAAATTAATTGAACGTTATAAAAACTTAGGTATTAAGGATCTTACCTATAAGATTTACGATGGTGCGCGCCACGAAATTTTTAACGAAATCAACCGAGAAGAAGTCTTTCAAGACGTTATAAATTGGCTTAATTCTCATCTTTAATAAATCAATTTGAAGTTTTATCATCATTTTATTTAATTTAGTTTTTAGAAAATGGTTAATTTCTTTAACTATCATGTGCCGCATGTTTTTTCAATGCTCGTTAGAACCCACTTATTTGGATTATAATACATTAAAAAATTTTATTAAATCTTGTCATTGGAGATATTTTCGAAAATACGATTTGTTAGGACATCACCATTTAGGATGGGGTTTTGCGTACTTTCCAGAAAATAGCAATAGACTAATTATTAAAAGAGATATAACGCCAATTTATCGCGCTGACTGGAAAAATTTAACTAAGATTAAAACTCGATTTATCTTGGTTCATGCGAGAAAAGCTTACCCTTGGAAAAAAAATATTAAAGACATCCATCCTATTGACATAAGTGAAAAGTATTTAATTACTCATAACGGTACAGTATTCGGGGATTCTATTCCTAAATTAAATGATCCTAAACTGGAAAAAATCAAAAATAAAACAAGTATGGACACTCGAAAATATTTAAGCTACATAATGGATGAGTATAAAAAATCCACTAATTTAAAAGGCGCATTAGAATCCGTTTTTAAAAACCTACGACTAGGAATTGGAGCAAATGCCTTTTTCTTTAATTCAAACGAATGCAATGTCATAACGCGCCAAAATACCCGATTTAATGGACGACATCGAACGTTGTTTATTTCAAAAAATAACAATACTATTTTAGTTAGCACTACTCCTTTAAAACCAGGAATGTTGGAAATTCCAAATAATTCCTTAATTCAACTTAACTTATCAAATCTTAAATCTAGAGTTTTTAAACTGGAGATCTAAAAATCTTTTTGTAGAAGTAAGATTTTAAAATAAAATAAAATAAAATAAAAAAAAAAGTTTATAATTTTTAACTACCTTCGGCGGCTTCTTCAGCAGCTAATTCCTCTTCGAGTTCCTCTAAGGGAACTGGTGCAGGAGTAGTTAGCATGCTGTAACCAATCCAAATGGCAATAATTGAAATTAAGATTATTAAAAGCCATAATGGGGCTACTACAAATAATCTCCAAGAGAAAATGTCAATACCACCGAATAATTGAGTGACTTGTGGAAGTTCGAAACCATTGCTCTGTTTCAATATGTACTCCATATAGAGATCGACAATTGAACCTAATGTATAGATGATGGCAATCAAAACTCCAATAATCATTATCAAGAAGCCAATTATTTTATCTTTAGCGATGATAATCACCTATTTGATTGAAAATTTTTATTTTCAATTAATTTTGATTTTTATTTTTGTAAAGCTAATAATTTAATTGCTTTATAATACTTCTTAAAAAATGCTTAAATTAAAACCATTCGATTCTAACCATACAACAATATAACAACTAATTAATATTACGTTCAATAATTTCTATTATTACGATTAATTATGACTATACAATTCAAAAGAAATTTAGATGTAGAGAATATTTTCCATGAGTAAAAAGGACGATATTTTGGTGATTAGAGAATTAATTGAAGAAGATGTAAATTCGTTAAAAGTGCTTTTGGACGACTTAAATAGTGTCTTAGATTTAAAACAAGAATTTAGCGAAAAAACCATAAACGATAATTATTTAGAGATGATTCAATATCCAGATATCTATTTAAATTACGCAGCTATAGTAAATAACGAGCTTGTAGGCTTTCTCTCTTTGATATTGTATAAAAATTTTCTTCATAAAGGAGGTACTGCTTTAATAAACGAGTTAGTTGTAGCTGAAACTCATAGAAATAAAGAAATAGGAAAAGAATTGATAAAAAAAGCAGTGAACTCGGCTAAACTAAGAGCTATGGATGAAATTGAAGTAGGTACAGAAAAATCTAACATAATTGCTCAAAATTTTTATAAAAAATTGGGTTTTAATGAAGAATATCTATTATTAGGAAAGAATTTCAAATATTAAATAACTAAAAAATAATATATTTCTTTTAAAGAAACATGATTAAAAAGGAGAAAAATGAGAATTATGTTCTTATCATTGGTTCCAGTAATATGGATTTAAATATTTACTCCAAAAGACTTCCAAACCCTGGAGAAACAGTTACGGGAGGTACTTTCAGGCAATTTTTAGGTGGTAAAGGGGCAAACCAAGCAGTTGCTTCTGTGCGTTCAGGGTCTAAAACTATTTTTATTGGAAAGATTGGGACAGATGCGTTTGGTGACCAAATGATAACTCAATTAACTAAGGAAGGAATCGATATGAGTCATGTTATTAGAGATCCAGAACATTCAAGCGGTGTAGCTTTTATTATGATCGATGAAAATGGAGAAAATATGATTAGCGTAGCTCCAGGAGCAAATTTTAAATTGACACCCGAAGAAATTAAGAAAAAAGCAGAATTAATACAAAAAGCATCTGCTATTATAGTTCAAATGGAAATTCCAATAGAAACTATAGCTGAAATATTCAACATAGCCGCTAAGGGTAAACCAATTAAAATTCTCAATCCTGCTCCCCTTAAAAAGATTCCAGTTTCAATTTTTAAAAACATAGATATAATAATTCCAAATAGAGGAGAGTTATTAAGGCTACATATGCTTTGTGGCTATAACGAATTAAGACATGTGGAAGGTGCAGAAATGATAATCGAAGCCTCAAAAGATATTGCCATTCTTGGCGTGAAAGCAATTATTACAACCCTGGGTAATAAAGGTTCGCTCATATATAATTCGGAAGAAAATGAAATTATTGAAGTACCTGCTTTTAAAGTGGATGCGATAGATACCGTTGGAGCAGGAGATTGTTTTAATGGGGTTTTGGCAAGTAAGCTATGTCAAGGTACGATTCTTTCAAAAGCGGTAAAATACGCAAATGCTGCAGCTTCCATTGCAGTAACTAGGAGAGGCGCTCAAGCATCAATGCCCTCCCAAGAAGAAATTGAAGAGCAGTTTAAAAAATATAATAAACTAATAAATCCATAGTATAGGTTTTAACGATGAAAGAAATAATTTATCCGCAAAAAAGTACTGTCTTGAGGAAAAACAACGATCAAAAATTGAAACTTTTTATTAACGAAGATCAATTAAAGAGCGTTTTTCTTATAAATAATACGCGTTTTATTACTGAAAATTTATCTTTATTTGACTTAGAAATTAATCCTCACGATTATTATATGATAATCAATAATGCTAATGACGCCATTGAAATAGAATACGATCTTGACGTGTCAAATCATCAAATTGTCTACAATCCTTTTAAACACGAAAATTCAGAAAAAATAAACCTTAAAGAAGAGTTTTTTAAAGAAAGGTTTAAAGTACCAAAAGGATATATTGATACCTTGCCTAAATGGTATAGTTTTAAATTTACCTATCCTGAGTATAATCTAATCTTTATCAAACCTGAATTGGGTATTTCTATACAAATTCACGAATCTCGAAGTGAATCCTGGGAAATTATAGCAGGGAAACCCATAATTCTTTCTGGAAACATCGTCTATTATTACGTGAAAAAAGGAACAATAATTCAACATTCAGAAAACACTTATCATACAATTATCAACCCAAATAAAGATCCTGAAGCTTTTGTTATGGTGAAGGAAAGATGGAGCGGAAATTTTATGGAAGAAGATATACAAAGAGTATTTAATCCAAACAATTACTATTAATAACGGATTTTAATAACTAAAATCTTTCAATTCATTCGATAAAAATTGATAATCTGCGAGACGAAAGAAAGTTCGTACGAAACCTTATAAATTTTATGCTTTTTTCAACTCTTTTTCTGGTTTCTTATAATAAAATTAAAATTACATAGATAACTAATATGACTAATATAAGAAGAAAAATAAGAAAAATTAGACATTTTTCTGTGAAAGAAATAAATAAATTGGTGTAAAAATGGCTCCTGATGAAGAACTTGACTA
>JBHLLE010000024.1:0-368 GCA_048885945.1 Candidatus Hermodarchaeota archaeon
TAAAGTTGATGTGGATCAAAATGGTACTATTAAAACTTTTGATGTTGGGGCAATTATAGTTGCAGTGGGCTCATCACTGCTTGATGCAAAGGGCATTCTTGGGTATGATGGGAATAAAAGAATCACACAATATGAATTAGAATCTATGCTAAAGAATAAAGAGATCAAGGAAAAAGATTTTGTGATGATCCAGTGTGCTGGTTCTCGTAATGAAGAGAGACCTTATTGTTCTAGTGTATGTTGCATGACTGCTTTAAAAAACGCACTTAATATAAAAGAACTTAATCCCGAGACCCATGTCACGATATTATTTAGAGATCTATACACTCCAGGAACTAGTTATGAAGAATATTACAGAAAAGCAAGAG
>JBHLLE010000024.1:378-13203 GCA_048885945.1 Candidatus Hermodarchaeota archaeon
CCAGGCCCACAGCTGAGGAGCGACATAAAAAAGAGTTTTTATGCCGTGTTTTTTTGCGGCTTTTGCAACGTGAAAATTGAATGCGGGTGAATCGCAGAGAATAACTAAATCGATGTTACTCGTTTTGAAGAAATTATTTATGCGTCTTATGATCTTGAAAAAATGCCAATTATAGAAGAAAATCAAGTCAAAGTATTCAATGAATACATTGGCACTGAGATGGCAATTTCTTATGATTTACTTGTCCTATCAACTCCATTAGTAGCGAATGAAGACAATAAGGAACTTGCTCAAATGCTAAAGGTTCCTCTAGAAGCTAACAAATTCTTTTTAGAAGCTCATGTCAAACTACGACCTAATGATTTTGCTACAGACGGGGTATATATTGGAGGATCTGCCAAGTGGCCGGTTGATATTACTGAATCAATCTCTCAAGGCTATGCAGCAGCCTCAAGAGCGAGTACTATATTATCCCATGAGACTATTGAAGTAGAGGGTGCGACATCTAGCTTACCCGAACATAATAAATCTCTTTGTACTGGATGTGAGGTATGTGTGAAGGTTTGTCCATTCCATGCGATAGTAAAAAATGAAGATGATGAAATTGAAATTATTGAAGCGCTATGTAAAGGATGCGGAGTTTGCGGAGCAACATGCACTAACCAGGCAATTGTAATTAGACATTTTACAGATGATCAGATTATGTCAGAAATTTTTGCATATGGAGGTGAATAATATGAGTTTTGAGCCAAAATTATTAGGATTCTTATGTAATTGGTGCTCCTACGCCGGAGCAGATTTAGCAGGGGTAAGTAGAATTCAGTATCCTCCAAATATGAGAGTTATTAGAGTGATGTGTAGTGGTCGAATTGACCCTAAATTTGTCATTCAAGCTCTAGAACTAGGAATTGATGGAGTTTATGTTATGGGATGTCACATAGGAGATTGCCACTATCTTGAAGGAAACTACGAGGCAGTACGCAAGTTTGATATGACAAAAAAATTACTAAAATTGGTTGGTCTTGATAATAGAATCAGATTAGATTGGGTATCTGCGTCAGAAGGAGTTAGGTTTGGGGAAGTTGTTACTCAATTTGTAGAAGATATTAGAAACCTTGGACCATCTCCCCTTAGTGAAGATAATCCAGACCAAGAACTACTTAGTAAAGTAAAAGCGATTAATATGGCTGCGGGTACTACTAGATTGCGAGCTTTAGTAGGTAGACAGAGAAAGATTATTGAAGAAGAGAATGTATACGGAGAAAAAATTCCTGAAGAGGAATTTAATGAACTATTTGATGCGGCAATCTTAGAAGAGTATGAACGTCATAGAATATTGTTGTCACTCGCCAAAGACTCAAAGTCAGTAAAAGATTTAGCAGTAGAATTAGATTTAGAACCAAGCTTAGTATTAGAGCATATGTTAATTTTAAAAGGTCGAAGTGAAGTTGACTTTCAAGAGATTATAGGAAATACACCAATTTTTATGAGGATATAGAGGGGATAAAAAAATGGAAAAAATAGGAGCAGTTATGGTTGTAGGCGCTGGAATAGGCGGATCTCAAGCAGCTTTAGATTTAGCAGATTCCGGTTATAAGGTATATTTAATTGAGTCTACAACGAGTATAGGTGGTGTTATGGCACAATTAGACAAAACATTTCCTACGAATGATTGTGCCATGTGTATTGTTTCTCCAAAATTAGTCGAAACAGGACGACATCAAAATATTGATTTATCTATTAATTGTAAAATACAAGAAGTAAGTGGAGAAGCAGGTAATTTTACGATTAAAGTCTTGAAAAAGACATTATATATTAATCAAGATAAATGTACTGGATGTGGGGTATGTGGTAGAGAATGTCCTGTTGAGGCTGTTGATATGTTCAACGAGGGATTAGCGAAGTATGCAGCTACATCTGTAAAATATCCGCAAGCAGTACCCTTGTTATATGGTATTAATAAAAATTATTGTATTGGATGTGGAATATGTGCTGGAGTATGTAAAGCGAAAGCCGTAGAATATGATCTTGAAGATGAAGAAGATAATCTCAAGGTAGGTGCTATCGTGTTAGCTCCTGGATTTGATGAATTTATTCCAGCAGCAGCAAATCTTTATGGGTATGGGAAATATAAGAATGTGGTCACTAGCATAGAGTTTGAACGAATATTAAGCGCCAGCGGACCATATGCTGGAAGAGTGTTGCGACCTTCTGATGGAGATGTACCAGAAAAGGTAGCATTTCTTCAATGCATCGGATCTCGAGATTTTACGGGAACGGGAAAACCTTATTGTTCTTCAGTTTGCTGTATGTACACTGCGAAAGAGGCTGTTATTGCCCATGAACACATGCATCAAATAAAACCTACTATTTTTAGTATGGACATAAGAGCATATGGGAAAGATTTTGATAAGTATATTATAAGAGCCCAAGAGGAATATGGAGTGAAATATATAAGAAGTCGTATCTCTTCGGTCACAGAAGTTCCCAAAACCAAGGATTTAAGAATTAGATATGAAACGGAAGATGGACAAGTAAAGGAAGAAGATTATCATATGGTTGTCCTTGCCGTAGGATTAAATCCTCCAAATGATGCCAAATATTTAGCTGAAAAGTTTGGAATAGAACTAAATGAATTTGACTTTGCAAAAACCGATGTTTTTAATCCTGTGCAAACCTCAAAGCCTGGAATTTTTGCGTGCGGAGCATTTTCATCCCCCAAAGATATCCCAGACACAGTGACCCAGGCTAGCGCGGCAGCTGGATGTGTCAATCAGTTATTATATGACAAAAAAGGAACATTAATTACAGAAAAATCCTTACCTCCTGAAATTTTTGTTAATGGTCAACCCCCTAGAATAGGAGTGTTTATTTGTCATTGTGGTATTAATATTGGAGGATTTGTAGATGTTCCTGAAGTCACTAGATATGCAAAAACACTTCCTAATGTCGTGCTTTCAGATCGCAATCTTTACACATGCTCGGCAGATACGCAAACAATAATTAAGGATATGATAAAAGAATATCATCTTAACCGTGTTATTGTAGCATCATGTACTCCAAGAACTCATGAACCGCTTTTTCAAGAAACCATACGAGAGGCGGGATTAAATAGATATTTATTTCAAATGGCTAATATTAGAGATCAATGTTCTTGGGTCCACATGAATGAACCAGAAGCAGCTACTGAAAAAGCAAAAGACCTAGTGAGGATGGCTGTAAATAAAGCAAGAAATATTCAACCTATTGACCGTATAAAGTTAAGCGTAACTCCGAAAGTATTAGTAGTAGGGGGTGGGATAAGTGGCATGGTTGCAGCACTAAATTTTGCAAACCAAGAATATGAGACTTATTTAGTTGAAAAACAAGACAAATTAGGAGGTTTTGCTAATCATATATATCATACCCTTGAAGGGGGAGATGTTCAAGCATTTTTGGCAAATTTAATTAAACAAATCAATTCAAATAAGTTTATACATGTCTATACTAATGCAGAGATTGAAAATATTGATGGATATATTGGTAATTTTAAAACTTCAATTATTCACGGTAAAAATAAAGAAAATGTAGAATTTGACCATGGAGTTGTGATTGTTGCTACGGGTGCAAAAGAATATCAACCTAAAGAATATCTCTACGGTCAAAATGAAAAAGTAATCCTTCAATCTGAATTTGAAAAAATTTTAAATAATACTGATGAGATAAAAAAGAAAAAATCTATTGTTATGATTCAATGTGTTGGTTCGAGAAATGAAGAACATCCTTATTGTAGTAAGATGTGTTGCGCCGAAGCAATCAAAAATGCTCTGCTTGCTAAAGAAAAAAATCCTGAAGTAGAAGTTATTGTTCTATTTAGGGATATTAGAACATATGGCTTTAAAGAAAAATATTATAGAAAAGCTCGAGAAGCAGGAGTAATATTTATTCAATATGACGAAAATAATCCCCCAAAAATAACTCCAGAGGATTCAGAACTTAAAGTTGAAGTTAATACTCCAAGAAAAGATACTATCTTTATTAACTCTGATTGGCTTGTATTAAGTGCGGGTATTTATGCTAATCGCGATGAAAACGAAGACTTAGCAAAAATGCTTAAAGTACCTTTGAATGATGATAATTTCTTCTTAGAAGCTCATGTTAAACTGCGACCTGTTGATTTTGCAACCGAAGGGGTATTTGTTGCAGGTATCGCTCATTGTCCTAAGACAATTGAAGATTCAATTGCTCAAGCTAATGCTGCGGTTTCAAGGGCATGTACTATTCTCTCTAAAGATGAAATTGAAGCTGAGGGAAAAACAGGCCAAATTGATATGGCACGTTGTATAGGCTGCGGGATGTGTATTGAAAACTGCGCGTATAATGCAATCGAACTAATTGACGATAGAAGATTTGGTAGGGTCGCATATATTAATCAAGCCTTGTGTAAGGGCTGTGGGGCATGCTCTGGTAATTGCCGATGTGCAGCTATTGATATTCTTGGTTTTACAAGCGAACAAATATTTTCAATGATAACCGGGAGGGTAAGTTAAAAAATGACTGTTCAGACTGAACAAAAATCAAGTAAAAAAGAAAAATGGGAACCAAAAATTATTGCATTTCTATGTAATTGGTGTTCATATGCCGGAGCAGATTTAGCGGGAGTGAGTAGAATTCAATACCCCCCTAATATTAGGATTGTGCGTGTTCCTTGCTCTGGAAGAGTGAATCCGTATTTTATTGTGAAAAGTTTAACTGATGGATGGGATGGTGTCGTTGTATCCGGGTGTCATCCAGGAGATTGTCATTACCTTACGGGAAATTTGGTTGCGAGGAGACGGTTTGCGATATTAAAAGAACTCTTAGAATTTTTTGGAATCGAGCCAGGAAGAGTAAATTTTATGTGGGCTTCAGCTGCAGAAGGAGAGCGTTTTGCCGTGTTAATTCGAAAGGCCACTAAGATTGTAAAGGAATTGGGGCCAAATAAAAAATTTGAAAAGAAGTGGTGAGGAAAATGGGAATCGAGACAGAAAATCAAAATATAGAAAATTCAATGAGAGAAATCGCACGAAATTTATTTAGTGAGAAAAAAGTCGATGTTATCATTGGATATTCAAAAGGTACAGTTCCTTTGAGCTCCGCTCCAATGTTGATTATAAAAGAGGAAGATATTGATAAATTAATTTGGAATAATTTATGTTATGCAAATTTAGCGAAATATCTCGTCCCAAGAATACCACAACTTATCGATCCTGAGGGAAACAGTTTAAAAATAGGTATAGTTTCTAAAGGATGCGTAGGGAGGGCTATAGTTCATTTAGCAGTTGAAAAGCAGATTAATTTGGATAACATTAAGATCATAGGAATTCCTTGTAATGGAATTATAAATCGGAAAAAAATCGAGAAAGAGATAGGAGAAAGAGAAATCCTCGAAGTATCAGCTTCGGGCAATGATATCGTAGTAAAAGGAAAGGATTTTGAGCAGAAATTCCCTTTCGATAAATACATTAATGAATTATGTAAAGTTTGCAAAGTAAAATCGCCTCCCAATGCCACAAATTTATCGGAAACGTGTCTTGGAGAGTGCCAAGAGGTTTTGAATGTGAAAGATGATTTTGCAGATATTGCCGAATTTGAAGCAAAAAGTTCTAAAGAAAAATGGGATTACATTAAAGATTTACTAGAGACATGTACAAGGTGTTATGCTTGTAGAGAAGCATGTCCGATGTGCTATTGTAACTTGTGTTTTGTAGACCAAAATAAACCAATTTGGTTTGGCAAAACTACAGAATTATCTGATATAATTGTATTTCATTTCATCCGAGCAATGCACTTAGCGGGAAGATGCGTAGCTTGCGGAGCTTGCAGCAGCGTATGCCCTATGGGGATTGATTTAAATTTAATAACGAGAAAATTAGAAAAAATAGTGAAAGAACGATTTGATTTTACTTCGGGCATTGAAACTGAAACATTACCCCCTATGATGTCATTTAGTATGGACGATGAGGAAAAATTTATGCTAGAGGAGGATTAATAAAATGGATCAAAAAATATTAATGAAAAATGAAATTGGAAAGATGTATATCGAATTGGCAGAAGAATATAATTTTTATGCTCCTATAAGAGAAAAAGGAAATATTGTGTTTAAAAAGATCTTAAATCCTGATGATATTATATTAGATTATTTTAATTCAAAAGTACCACCAAAAGAAATATTATTCCCTAAAATGGAAGTATTATTTGAATATACATTAGATAATAAAGATGTTGAAATACAAGATAGGCAGGATTTAGACGAGAAAAACATAATTTTTGGGATAAGACCATGTGATGCTCACGGATTTGCATTAATGGCAACTTTTTTTACTGCTCACGGGGATTGCGAAGATGAAATCTTTATAAAAAAACTCGAAAATACAATATTTATAGGAATAGGATGCAATGAACCTAGAAGTACCTGCTTTTGCACCTCATTAGGAGGCCATCCATTTCAAAAAGATGATTTAGATATACTGCTAACAGATTTAGGAGAAAAATATTTAGTAGAAATCATTAGTGAAAAAGGTAAAAACTTCATTCAAAAACTAAAGTGGCTTTCTAATGCAAAAAAAAGTGATGTTCAAAAAGCAGAGAAATTATCTAAACAAGCCGAAGAATCTTTTGCGACAAAGTTGGACCTTACTAATATTGATAAGATTTTAGATCCGAATTTTGAACACCCTATATGGGCAGAAATAAGCGAAATCTGTATAGGATGTGGAACGTGTTCATTCCTTTGTCCTACATGCACGTGCTTTGATGTTATTGATGAGACAGACGAGTATCATAATCGAGGACGCCGTATTAGAATTTGGGACACTTGTCAATCATGTCTTTATACACTTCATACTAGTGGTCATAATCCACGCGATAGCTGCATTCAAAGATGTAGAAACCGCATAATGCATAAATTCAGCTATTATCCTAAAAATTACGATCTATTAGGATGTGTTGGATGCGGTAGATGTATTCAACTTTGTCCAGTTAACAATGATATAAGATCAATTATTAATAAAATAAAAGAAATTAAAAAAGAGGAGATATTATATGCCTAATCCGTATATCCCATTACTAACCACAGTCAAAAGCATCGTTTCAGAGAATAAGATTAACGATATAAAAACTATTGAGTTAGAATTTAAGAAAGAAAAAGATTATATGAGTTTTAATTATATTCCAGGACAATTTGCTGAAATAAGTTTGATAGGAAAAGGTGAATGTCCAATTGGAATAGCGTCATCTCCTACTGAAGAGGGGTCAATAAAATTTACTATAAAGAAAATGGGAACTGTTACTAGTGGATTTCATAACTGTGAAGTTGGTGATATCGTTGGTGTAAGAGGTCCCTGTGGAAATGGGTGGCCAATAGAAGAAATGAAAAGTAAAAATATCGTAGTCATTGGTGGAGGATTTGCATTCTCAACCTTACGATCACTAGTCATTTTCATATTAGACGAAAAATATAGAAAAGATTACGGTAATATAACTGTTATTTATGGCAACCGAGATCCTGGTGAAGTATTGTATAGAAATATTCTTGAAGAATGGGAAAAAAGGAACGATATTAAGGTTGTTTTAACAATAGATCGCGAAGCAGAAAATTGGAACCGTGAAGTCGGATTTGTCGCACCAATAGTTAAAAAAGTTGCTCCTTCTCCTGATAACGCGATTGCTGTAGTCTGTGGTCCTCCTATAATGATTAGAACAGCAGTAGCTGAACTCGTAGAGTTGGGATGGAACGACGAACAAATTTTAAATTCTTTAGAAATGAGGATGAAATGCGGAATTGGAAAATGCGGAAGATGCAATATTGGTAATAAATTCGTTTGTGTTGATGGACCTGTCTTCTCTTTGGCAGAACTCAAAAAAATGCCAAATGAATTTTAAAATAAAATAGAATTAAATAAAAAAAGGTTAAAAAAATTTTGGTTGAAGATATTTTACCTAAATCTTTTGAAGATTTAATAAAAGATGTTCATGAACTAGGAATTTGTGGAGAATGTGGTGGATGTGTTAGTTTTTGTTCTGCTGGAGAAATTGGAGCAATCAAAATGTCTGAATCTGGACCCCCTCAATACTCCAATAAAGATAATTGTTTGCATTGTGGAATTTGCTATTTAGTATGCCCTCAAACCCATGTACTTGATGACGAATTAAACGAGAGATTTAATTATAAAGTATCCATTGGAAACTATGCGAAAGTTACTTCAAGTCAAGCCAATTCTGAAGAAATTCGCAAGAATGCAACTGATGGGGGAGCAGTAACAGCTATCTTAATTTATTTATTAGATAAAAATTTGATTAGGGGAGCTATTGTTTCCAAAAAGGAAGGACCCTTTAATCGAATTCCATTTTTTGCGACTTCTAAGGAAGAATTAATTGAAGCTGCTGGCTCTCACTATGATTTGTCTCATGGTATAGTTGGTTTAGAGAAATATAGTTCTTTTGTACCCACAATTACAAAATTAAAAAAAATTGTAAGCTTAGATATGCCAAGTATTGCCGTCGTTGGGACTCCTTGTCAAATAATGTCTATAAGAAAAATGCAAGAGTTAAGCATATTACCGGCTCATATCGTAAAGTATACATTAGGTTTATTTTGTAATTTAAATTTTGCCTTTGGAACGGAAGCTCGTAAAAAATTAGAAGAAAAGTTTGATTTTTCATTTAATGATGTAGAAAAATTAAATATTAAAGAAAATTTAATAATTCAGCTTAAAAATGGTAAAACAAAATACATCGATTTCAAAGATATACATGAATTTGCGAGACCTGCATGTTTTGCATGCCGAGATTTTTCTAATGTATATGCAGATATCTCATTTGGAGGTTTAGGTTCTAAAGAAGGATACACAACCTCAGTAATTAGAACAAATATTGGTGAAAAAATATATAATGGTGCTTTAAGAGAGGGATATATACAAGAACCCTCCGAGTTAAATACTTCAATTAAAAAATCAGAGATGCTCGCTAAAGTAATTAGTTTTGGGAAAAGAAAATTCCAACGATATAAACAAGCTTTAAAAGAAAGATAATTTTTTTTTTATTTAATTTATATCTTTTTTGTAAACATTTTTATTGAGAATTGATCCAATTATCCTATAATAATCAATGTTAAAGTATTATTAACATATTATACTAAAAAAGAAATCTTTTTATTTTTTAAGATTAGTTCAATGGTCTATTCTTTTATATCACTTAAATTAATTCCTTTAGTTTCTTTTAGAAAATAATAAGCAAGTGGTAAAATAATAAAGTGGGGTAAGCTAATTATAATAAAGGTAAAACCTAAGCCATAAAATAAAATTAGAACACTACTTATTAACATACCTGATGTTATTCCAATCGCACTAATAAGAGACCTAAGACCACTACCTGTTCCTCGAGTATCAGTCGGAATTATCTCAACAGTAATAAGTCTAACAACAATCGTTATACCTTGAAGTGTCATCCATGCGACTCCTGCTGCTAAACCTATGATAAGTAAAAGCAATAAACCAGTAAATAAATTTGATCCTAAAATAACTATAATTATTGAAATGGGAGAAAGAATGGCGTAAAGATATAGTATTGGTTTTCTTCCCCACCTATCAGCAGCTAAGCCTGTTAATAGATAACCTAAAATCACAGATATACTTATAATATAGATGAGAATATTAATATCTGTTTCAGTTATATTAGGTCTATTTGCAAAGTATACTTCTGCTAATCTAAAAAATATTTGATTTAATCCCGCAATAAAACTAATAATTAGGATAACCATTATTTCCCGCCTTCGAGCAGATTTAAATAGAGATTTCATATTTTGTTTAAACATGTTGGGCTTCTTATCTCCAGAAATTCTCTCTTGTTTTATTTCTTCGTACTTTATCGTTTCCTTGAAAGTAATTAATATGATTATACTTAGAGGAATTCCTAGAAAAATAGCAAAAAGCGTCATTCCTCTCCAATATGTAGCAGTTTCAGTTATGAAAATTGAACGAAAAATAGGGAGTAATAACGCACCACCAATCCCACCCATTAACACAAAGGCATTCCATTGACCCCTTTTCTCAGGTGGACACTCTTCGCTAATATAAATTGTCCAGATGTCAGAACTGAAAAATATATAAAGCATAAATAAGTAAATCGTATATTGGACTATATTAGTAGAAGTTGCTAATAATAACGAAGAAAATCCCATTCCGAAGACAGTAAATGCTAAAAGTAATTTTCTTCCTAATCGATCGGCCATAAATTGATTTAATAGTACGATGTAAGTGCCAATCGATGCTATTGCAATGCATAATGCGTAGGTTGAATTAGCTACATTTTCGGGATAATCGGATAAAAACTCCGCTATGACTTTAGAAGGGATAACCGTAGGATAAAGAGTACAATAGGTATCTAGTATTTCAACAAACATTAAGACAATAATCATGTAAATATAAAAACCTTTAGACCTTATTAGAGATGAATCAACATTATTTTGTTCCATAGAGATATATTTCGTTTTTTCTCTATAAATAGGTTTTTTTAAATAGAAAATATTTGTTATAAATATGGTGGATATTATAAAAAATTACAAACCTCTATATTTAGACAGTTTTCAACCTATTGACATTAGAGTAAATGACCTTATTTCTAAAATGACCGTTGAAGAGAAAGTTGCCCAGCTTAGATCCTTTTTCCCTCACGAAATTATGCAAGGAAATGATCTCTCTATCGAAAAAATGCAAAAACACATAAAACATGGTGCAGGGCAAATTTCGAGAATTGGAGGAACTACTTTTTTAAAACCCGAAGAATCAGTTAAATTTGCTAATCGAATTCAGAAGTTTTTAAAGGAAAACACCCGTTTAGGAATCCCTGCTATTATTCACGAAGAATGCTTGTGTGGGTACACAGCTAGAGAAGCACCCATATTTCCACAAATCATTGGAATAGCCTCTAGTTGGGATCCACAGCTGGTAGAAGCTATGACTAAAAAAATTAGAGAACAAATGCGTATTGTAGGTGCTCATCAAGGATTGTCACCAGTACTCGATATTGCAAGAGATCCGCGATGGGGTAGGGTGGAAGAAACATTTGGAGAAGACCCTTATTTAGTATCAAGAATGGGCGCTGCTTATGTAAAAGGTTTGCAAGGAGAATCTTTAAGATCTGGTGTTATCGCAACGGGTAAACATTTTATAGGGTATAGTTTATCTCAAGCGGGTATGAATTGGGCTCCAACCTTTATTCCTAAACGTGAGTTATTAGAAGTTTATGCTAAACCATTTGAAGTGGTGATACACGAATCTAATATTGCTTCTATTATGAACGCATACAGCGAATTAGACGGTTTAGTCTGTGGAATTTCTCGCGAGATTCTTACAGAACTATTACGTGAAAAATTAGGCTTCAAAGGGATGGTAGTTTCTGATTATTGGACTCTTAATGTTGCTTGCAAATTACATAAAGTCTTTCACGATCCAACGGAAGCAGCAATTTGCGCGTTAAATGCAGGTCTTGACGTTGAACTTCCACAAACACATGGTTATGGAAAAAGATTTGTAAGAGTTGTCAAAAAAGGAAAGGTAAGCGAAGAAGTTTTAAATAAGTCTGTTTCCAGAATTTTAACTAAGAAATTTGAACTTGGTTTATTTGAAAATCCTTATGTTGACGAAGATCCTGAAAAAATTAACAGTGTATTCTCAAATTCAGAAACCAAAGAGTTATTAAAAGAAATCACTCTAAAATCAATAGTTTTACTAAAGAACGATAATAAATTATTACCTTTAAATAAAAATATCGATTCAATTGCAGTAATCGGTCCAAGTGCTAATAGTGTGCGGAATTTACTTGGCGATTATACTTATTTGGGACAATTAGAAGCAGCCATTTCGGAATCTACTGGAGTTCAGGAAATGGACGAAGAAACTCAAAATTATCTTAAAAAGCATTACGAAAATTCTAGCCCGGAAGCTCTTACTAAAAAATTATATGATATGAAAAGCGTTTTAAAAGCAATAAAAGAAAAGGTTAGTAAAAACACTAAAGTGTATTACGCCAAAGGATGTGAAATTAATGATAACGATAAAAGTGGTTTTGAGGAAGCTGTTAATATTGCAAAAAAATCAGAAATAATCCTTTTAGTTGTAGGAGGAAAATCTGGTTTGACTTTAGAATGTACGTGTGGAGAATCGCGAGACCGTTTGTCCTTAAAGTTGCCTGGAGTGCAAGAAGAATTAGTCCGAGAATTACACAGACTAAATAAGCCTATTATATTGATATTAATAAATGGACGTCCACTTTCAGTATCGTGGGAAAAAGAACATATTCCTGCGATAATAGAAGCATGGTTACCTGGGGAAGAAGGTGGTAATGCTATAGTTGATATAATATTTGGTGATTATAATCCTGGTGGTAAATTACCTATGTCTATTCCTAGAAGCGTTGGACAGGTTCCTATTTTTCACAATCACAAACCAACTGGAAGAATGGCTGTATGGAATTGGAATTACGTAGAAGAAAACACCACGCCTCTATTTCCCTTTGGGTATGGACTAAGTTATACCGAATTTGAATACTCTAACTTATTGTTAAACAAGAATGCAGTGGATTCTCTAGGTTCGATAGAAATCTCTCTTGATGTGAAAAATATAGGTACGATGCGGGGAGATGAAGTCGTACAACTCTACCTGCATGATAGCGAATCGTTTGTTACTCGTCCTGTGGAGGAATTATTTGGATTTAAAAGAGTATCTCTTGAACCAGGTCAAAAAGCAAAAATTACCTTCACAATTTCAATGAAACAACTTGGTTTTTACAATGAAAATATGGATTTTG
>JBHLLE010000025.1:0-13041 GCA_048885945.1 Candidatus Hermodarchaeota archaeon
TGTTAAAAATTAAATTTTCTTTGATTTAATTATTATTTTAAAATTATTTTTGACGATTTTTTAATAGAGCAGCTCTTTCTTCTAAAATTCGATTAACAATTTTTCTATCTTGAGGATACCATTTTAAAGCGAGAATCCAAAATAAAATGCCTGGTATTGCAAACAATCCTATAATAACAGCAACCATTTGATAATTTTGCCCACCAGTAATAGTTATTAATATTCCAGCTATTAAAGGTCCAGCACCATATCCTATATTTTCTAAAAATTGATTCCATGAAGTTATTTGACCTTGAGCTTCAGGTAAATTAATATCTTGTAATATAGGAGGTTGATTAATTACATATAAAGCTGAAATAGTTGATGATGTTAAATATATTATGCCCATAATCCAGATTGCTTGATAAGAGAAAAAACTAGAGACATCTCTACCTTGTTCTACGCTTAAATGAGGTAAAGGTATGAAAAATAATAAAATAAAAGTGTAAGTCCCACCCACTAAAGCAATTATAATAAAATAAATACGTCTAATATGATTTTTTTCAGCTACACTATCAGATACTTTTGCTAATACTATTTGACCAATAAGACCGCCTGTCAAGCCAAACACAACTAAAAAAACTCCGGTCGAAAAAGGAGAGAAATTATGAGGTGGACTCTGAATATATGGTAATATGAGAATATGTAAACTCCCAATAAACATGTTAGTGAAAATTCCTTCGATTAATGCAACTATATTAGTTTTGCTCAACATTGTTTTTTTCATTGTTTCTTTATTAATTTGAAAGTCATACTTTATTGACTCGTCTTGAAGGACAATTTGTAGTTCTTCACTTTGTGAGCCTCTTTTAGGTTCTTTAATCCATATCATTGTGATTAAACCTGTAAATGCGATCGCAATTCCTATTCCAAAAAAGAAAGATCTCCATTGACCTATTTGAAAAAGAAAGCCTCCTACCAAGAACCCAAGCATTGTAAAAGTAGACATAATGATAAAAAATCTACCAAAAAATCGAGAACGTTGATATTTTGGTATGATGTCGTTTGATAAAGACACTATTGCTGGAAAGCTTCCTCCTGCAAAGCACGCAAAGATAAAAATATATGTGAAAAAATACCACCATGTCTGAAAACCACCCCCTTCATCGCTAAAACCTAACATAATCATGCAAAATCCTCTAAATATGGATATAACAAATAAAATTGTTACTCTATGGTATTTATCAATAAGTCTTCCTATGTAAAGACCTGAAATTGAAGATACCCAGAATAAGGTGGTCACAAGAATACCCATTTCAAGAGCGTGATATGGATCATCGGGCCAAATTAATAAAGATAGAGGAACGGTTAAAACAAAAATCCCACTAAACGCAAGACTTTGAAAACCTCCTAATAAATATACAGGCCAAAAAATTTTATCAATAGATATTTCATTTTTACCAGTACTAGTCTCTTGCATATATCGTATTTAATTTATATGTGTTAAATTGTAAAATGCGTTCTAAAATAAATATATAATGATCTCAACGAATTTAAACAACATTTATATATTTTAAACTCAAACTTATTTACATTTAATTTAATTTATTTAGGATTTAATACAAAATGAGCAATTCGAATAAAAAACTATCAGAGGAGATTAAATATTCCTCTAAAACTCATTGGTCTTTTGGTCTCGGAGGGTTTCTAGATCAATTCTATATTAGTTCATTTACTGTTCGTGTAATTTATTTCTATGAAAATGAGATTTTTCTTTCTATTGCGTTAATAGGAATAGCTTTCGTTATGTATGGTTTTTGGAACATGATCAATGATCCTTTACTTGGTTGGTTATCTGATAAAAAAACGAGATTTACTGAAAAAATGGGACGACGATTTCCATGGTTTCTTGTTGGTGCTATTATGATAAATGTTGTATACATCAGCATTTACATTACTCCATTTTCAGATCAATTAGGGATGTTTATATGGTTATTGATTACTATTTGTCTTTTTGAATTTTGTTATTCTTTATGGCAAGTAAATTGGTTAGCTCTCTATCCAGATAAATTTCGATCGCATGAGGAAAGAACGAAAATAGGTGCAACGAATACATTATGGGCTGTAGTAGGAACAGTTTTAGGAATATTGGTACCTCCATTGTTTATAAATTATGGTTATAGAGACTCTTATGTTATTGCCGGTATTGCGGTTGCTTTTATTGGACTCATTTCAGTACTTTTCTTAATTCCTGGGATGCGAGAGGATAAAGAGTTAATTAATCGCGAACTTAAATTAATTGAAGAACAAAAACAAGAAAAAGAACCATATATCCAAACTGTTAAAAATGCATTTAAACAGAAGAATTTTGTATCCTACATTTTCTTTTATATGTTTTACTATACTGTACCTCTGCTATTGCTCTCATCTCTAACTTTCTGGGTATTATATATTATTGGATCGACTGATCCTCTTATAGAAACTTTATTAGCAGGTTCATTTCTTATTGGTGGGGTTATAAGTGTGCCCATATGGTTAAAAATAGGGCGAAAAATTGGAAATCGAAAGGCATATATTTATGGTAGCTTATTTACAATAGCATTTATGTTTCCATTATTATTTATTTCAGATCTATTATTTACAATAATCTTTCTTATCCTTTTTGGTCTAGGATATGGGGCTATTTGGACTCTTTTATATCCAGGTTTTTCTGATACTATAGATGAAGTGGTAGTAAAAACCGGAAAACGTAAAGAAGGAATTTATACAGGTATACGAACTTTTATCGGACGTTTATCATTTGTAATTCAAGCAGTTATTTTTGCTGTTATTCACCAAATTACCTTTTACAAACCAGGAGCAACAACTCAGACTCCTTTAGCTCTATGGGGGATTCGAATAATTATGATTGTTTTCCAATGATCTTTTTTTTCATATGTTTTCTTCTTATGACATTCGTAAACGATTTAACCCCAGAAAAAGTAAAACATAACAAGGAATTGTTGAAAGAAAAAAGTCTTTAGAATCTTTCTTCTTAAATTTGACGATTTATATTTAATTTTATTATTTTTTATTTTTATTTTAATAAAATTATATATTTTATTTTTTTAATTATATAAATCTTGGAATAAAATTTTAGAACCATTAGTAAGTTCTTATTAGTCCTTCAGTAATTTTAAAATAATTTGAGATTTGAGATATAATATAATTCTTTAATAGTTATTTTTAAATGCTTTAACATTGATTATACGTATATCTTTAAATTAAATCGAGATCTAACAAAATGAGTACTATTAATAATAAAATTGAAAATACTGATAAATCAAAATATTCTTTAAAAATTCACGTATCGTATAGTCTTGGGAGCTTTTTTGACGCGATTTTCGCGGCAAGTTTTATTGTTCGCGTTATATATTATTACGAGAATGAGCTTTTTTTATCAATTGTATTGGTAGGCATTGCTTTTATATCATATGGTTTTTGGAATATGATTAACGATCCACTTATTGGTTGGATTACAGATAAAGGAACACGATTTACAAAACGATGGGGTCGAAGATTTCCATGGTTTCTTATAGGTAGTATAAGTATGATTTTTATATACGTTCTTATTTATACCGTTCCCTTTGACAATCAATTAGGGATGTTTATATGGTTACTGGTAATTATTTGTTTATACGAATTGTGTTATTCTCTTTGGCAAGTCAGTTGGTTATCTCTTTATCCTGATAAATTTCGCACGCATAAAGAACGTATGAGAATTGGTGCTTTAACTACGATGTTTACGCAGACTGGGACAGTTCTGGGTGTTGTAATATCCCCTTTATTTATTACTTATGGAGATGTCGAATCATACATTATTGCGGCTATAGTAGTAGCAATGATTGGTCTTGTAATTTTTCTTCTCATCATTCCGGGTATGCGCGAAGATGAAGATTTGATTATGCGCGAACTCAAAAATATCCAAGAACAAAAGGAAAAAAAAGATTCATTTATACAAATTGTAAAATTCTCAATAAAAGATAAGAACTTTGTAGTTTACGTACTGTGGTATCTTGCGTTTTATATGATTCCCTTATTAATGATGGCATCACTTCCATTTTGGACTATATATATTATAAAAACTAAAAATCCAATGACGGAAACAATGCTAGCGGGATCTTTTATTGGTGGAGCGTTATTATCTATTCCTATATGGTTAAAAATAGGAAGAAAAATTGGTAGTCGAAAAATGTTTATTTATGGGACTTTGATGGCATCGCTTGCATTCATACCGCTTCTATTCGTTTCAGAACTCATTATAACCTTGATATTACTTTTTATTATCGGAGTTTTCTACGGATCGAGTTGGACTGTATTATATCCCGGATTTTCTGACGTGATTGATGGGCTCGTGATAAAATCTGGAAAGCGTAGAGAAGGTGCTTATACAGGTATTAGAACTTTTATTGGACGTTTATCTTTCGTACTCCAAGCCGCTATTTTCGCAATAGTTCATACAACTACAAATTATGAGGCAGGAGCAACAACTCAGACTCCTTTAGCTCTATGGGGGATTCGAATAATTATGGTTCTAGCTCCAATGTTATTCCTTTTCTTTGGTTTCCTTATTATGGCAATTTTTTACGATTTAACGCCCGAGAGGGTGAACGCTAATAAAACAATATTGAAAGAAAGGAATCTTTAGAGTCTTTCTTCTTAAATTTGATGAATTATATTTATTTTTAATATTTTTTATTTATCTTTAACTAAAATTATAAATATTATTTCTTTAATTATGTAATAAATCATTTTTCAATCTTGAAATGACTTATTATAAGAATTAAGTTTGTAGTTATAATAATAGATATACTAAAAAAAACTAGATATGGCAACTCTAATAATAATCGTCGAAGACTCACCTAGTCAATTATTCTATCTTAGAAAAATTTTAGAAATAAATGAATATGAAGTAATATCTGCGGAAAATGGAATAAAAGCGTTGGAACTTCTTAAAAACCTTGAGAAACTTCCTGAACTTATTATTAGCGATATTAATATGCCCGAAATGGATGGGTATGATTTTTTTAAAAATGTTTCAAAAAATCCAATTTTGAATCGCATTCCTTTTATTTTTATCTCAGCTTTAGACGAACCTGATGATGTGAGATTTGGAAAAATGCTTGGGGTGGACGATTATATAACAAAACCTTTTAAATCAGAAGATTTATTGCCAGTTATTGCTGGAAAAATTGCCCGTAATAAAAGAACATATGAATATAATAAAAAAATAGACGAGACACTAGCTTTAGAGTTAGTAAAAGAAACTTTTGCTCCTTCAAATACCGAAGATAATGTAATATTATTAGTCGTTTTCTGGGACGATGCAATCGGTCCGATGCTTACTGACACGATACCCAATAATAGAGATTTTCAATTTTCATTAAACGATATTGGTAATCAATTATATCAAGTTGCATATTCTATATATGGGGATGGTTATTTTGAAAAAGCAGAAGGAATCCTAATAAATATAAAAAATATTAATAGGAATGGTTTTGTTTTTTTTGACGCTTATCCAGATGATACGGCAAGAGGAGGCGAAAGAGACTACATGTTAGCTATTATTGCTCCTAAGATTAATTATTTTGAATCATTGCGATTGAAAAAAATACTTACAGACTTATCTTACAAAATAAAAAACAAAAATTCTTGGAAATTAACAATTTATTGGAAAAAAATTTTGGAGATTTTGGTAGGAGATATTTGATTTCCTATAAGTTTAAGGTTTTATACTACTAGAAGGATTTGAATTATTAAATTTTCTCACTTTTAATATTTCAGCCCTTTCATTAAGAAGATCTTTAATAATGGATGAATCATCTTCGAACCATTTTAATGCTAACATCCATAGAACAATTCCAGGAATAATGCACAATATTATAATCATTACTACAAATTGATAATTAAGTGCGGTCATTACTAATAAGATCCCTGCCATTAACGGAGCAATACCTCGTCCAAGTGATTCTAGAAATTGATTCCATGAAGTTATCTTACCTTGAGCCTCGGGAAGATTGATCTCTTGTAAAATAGGTGCTTGATTTACAATATACAAAGAAAATAAAGATCGAGAAGAAAAGTACACAATTCCCATAATCCAAATCATTGGAAGCACCATTAAATAAGGAATATCTTTACCTTGTTCAACCGTTAGATGAGGCAAGGGAAGAAAAAAGATAAATGCATAGGTTAATAATCCCCCTACAATTGAAAGGATTATCATGGGTATTCTTCTAATTGGATGCTTTATTGCTATCTTATCACATAATCTTGCAAGAAGAATTGTTCCTAATAAACCCCCTGTTAAACCAAAAATAACTAAGAAAACGCTTGTTGAGAACGGAGAAATATTATAAGGCGGACTTTGGATATATGGCAATACCAAAAAAGTTAAACTACCCATTAATATCATAGTAAAAATGCCCTCAATGAGCGCTACTTTATTTGTTTTACTTAACATTGTTTTTCTCATCGTTTCCCAATCGATTTTAAAGTCATATTCTATTGAATCATCTTTAAGAACATGCATAAGTTCTTCTCGTTGTGCTCCTCTTTTTGGCTCTGCGGTATACATCATGAAAATAAAACCCATAATTAAAATGCAAAATCCAATTCCCCAGAAAAATTGTCTCCAAAAACCACTTTGTACTAAATAACTTGCTACTAAATATCCTAACATTGTAGCAACTGTTCTAATAATCTGATAATAACCAAAAAAGCGAGAACGTTGTTGTTTAGGTACTGCGTCATTAGAGATGGAAACTACAGCTGGCCACGATCCTCCCGAAAAAGTTCCAAAAATAAACACGAAAATTAGAAAATACCACCATGTTTCAATACCTTTTCCCACATATGCAAACCCTATCATTATCATTGAAAAAGCTCTAAAAATAGAAATTATAGTAATTATAAGTTTTCTGGAGTATTTGTCAATAAATCTGCCAAAAATTAAACCTGCTAGTGAATCGCTCCAAAATAATACTGTAATTAAAATCCCAATTTCTAAAGCGTGATATGAATCATCGGGCCACATTAATAAGGATAAAGGCAGAACTAAAACAATAAATCCACCAAAACTAATATGTTGGAATCCATTTAACAAGTATAATGGCCAGAATGTTTTAGTCAGTGAAATTTCAGAATTTTCTGAGGATTGTTGATTTTGAGTCATTTAATTAAACCTATAGATAAATAAGATATTTTTGAGTTTGAAAATGCTTTTTAGAATTTTAATATATTGAAATATGTATTTCTCTATATTCGTAGAAGAGCGAATCTTAAATTTTTAAAAAATAATAAAGAAAATGGTATATTTTATAAAATATTTAATCTACAATCTGAAGAGTATAAAAATTGTTGAGATATGCGTTAATTAGAGCCGATGGAAGTAAGAAAATAGGCCTTGGGCATTTAACAAGACAAATTGATATTGCTAACTCACTTAGAAAACTAAATTACGAAGTATTCTTTTTATCTAAAAATTATCCAAAAGGAATATCTCTCATTGAAAGATCAAAATTTAAAATATTAAAGTTAAGATCAAAGCAGCAAACGATAACTGAATCAATTAAAGAGATTAAATCAATATTAGATTCGTTTAATCGAGAATTTCACCTAATAATGGTAGATCTAGTTAAAAATTTTGATAATCAAGATTATTTAAATACTTTTAAAGGTTATTGCAACAAGTTATATGTGTTAAGTGATGATCCACATAAATTTAATATTGATGTTAATGGCGTTTTTGCAATTAGCCCTAATCAAGAATTGTTTGATTATAATCGTTCCAAATCTAAATATTATACTGGTTTAAAATATTTTCCACTTCATAAAATTTATCAGAATGTTCAAAAGAAGAATATAAGGGAACAGGTTTCAAAAATATTGCTAACATTTGGTGGAAGTGATCCAAATAACTATTCTAGTAAAATAATTAAAATTCTAAAAGAACTTAATATAAACGTTCAAATATCGTTAATTCTAGGTTCAGCTTTCTCCGAAGAAACCTATAAAAGTTTAATTCAAGAAAAATCTGAAAATATCGTTATTAAAAAAAATGTTCCTAATGTAAATATGATTGATTTCTTCCTAGAAGCTGACCTTTCAATATGTTCTGCTGGAAATACAGTAATCGAACTCCTTACATGCGGAGTTCCTTGTATTATTATTCCTCAAACAAAGTTAGAAAATAGACGTGCTGAAGCACTTGAAAGGAAAAATATGGGTGTTAATATGGGTTTAAATTTTAATGACTCTTTATTTATAAAAAAAATTAAAAGTTTATTAACGAATTCTTCCCAAAGAAGAATATTTAGTGAGAAAGCTCAAGAAACATTAGATGGAAGGGGTATAAATCGTATAGTGGAAATTTTGGCAGAAGCTAAACAATAATAAATACAAGAGATAAAATAGTTTGTTATAACAATGTTGAAGAACTTAAATCTTTAGTAAATTCTTGGCTGACATTACCTTAAAATTAAAATTCGTACTTAAAATCTTATAAATTATTTAAATTATAAAATTAATCTACATGATAATTACCATATGCATGGAATTTCTTCTTTTTATCATTTTAAATATTAGAATAAATGATTCTATTAAGATAGAATCCCGATATTTAAAAAAGTTGAAGAGTTAGAACAAATTGGTTTAAAATAAAACCTATTGATTTTAATTTCAATTTTAGTTCTAATGGAGATGTAAAAAAGTTGAAATTCAAAAATTGGTCTATGGTTTTTTTTTAATTTGAAATCAATATGTTAAAAGTAAATAAAATTTGAGAATAAACCTATGCTAGTAAATAATAAATCTCTCAACAGCGAATTATCACCACTTTTAGAAGTTAGAGATCTAATAAAAATTTATTATATGGGAGATATTCAAATCCCCGCATTAAATGGTGTCACTTTTAATGTCTATCCGGGAGATTTCATAGCATTAATGGGAACATCTGGTTCTGGAAAAACAACTCTTTTAAATCTTATTGGAGGTCTTGACTCTATTACTAAGGGTTCTATAATCATTGAAGGAACAGATATATCAAAAATGAGCGATAAGGAATTAACAACAGTGCGTCGAAAACGAATGGGATTTATATTTCAATTTTTTAATTTGATTCCGGTTTTAAGTGCTTATGAAAATGTAGAATTACCACTTAAAGTATTAAAAATTCCAAAAGAAGAAAGAAAAGAGAAAATAACCAAAATTTTTCAAGAGTTAGAAATTGGAGATAGAATGAAAAATAAGCCCGATCAATTATCTGGTGGACAACAACAAAGAGTAGCCATTGCTCGAGCCCTCGCATTAGATCCCGCAATTATCTTAGCGGACGAAGCAACAGGAAATTTAGACTCTAAAACAGGCGAAAACATTATGAATTCTTTAGTAAGACTTAATCAGGAATATAATAAGACCATCATAATGGTTACACATGATAGACATATTGCTGAATTTGCCTCTAAAATCCTTCATATGGAAGATGGTAAAATTGTAAGAGAAGAAAAGGTAAATTAAACAAAAATTTGTGATAGAATATGGTATTTTTTAAGATAGCTTTGAGAAATTTGGGTAGAGTCAGATTTAGAACAATATTGACTGTATTAGCTATAGCTTTAGGTACTGCTTTACTAACAGGGATTACAATTTTAAATGATTCTTATCTCGATAGTTATATTAATGGAGTATCAAACCAATTAGGTTATACAGATATTGCGATAAAAAAGCATTCTGATGTAGAAGAGGGATATTTTACTGTTGACGATTTTGAAGATAAAACGGACTTTAAAGACATTGAGGGTTATGAGGATTACACCACTAGAATCGTAGAAAAACACCTTGTTGTTAATTTTCCAATAAAATCTGAAGCAGATGCCTACGAAACAACCTTTTTTGGAATTGATGTAGACGATGATGAGGGATATGGTTATGCAGAAATTCTAGATACGATTGATGAGGTTGACGATGATGACACGATTGAAGATATACTTAGTGAGAATCCAAAATATTGTGTTATTACTTCTTGGATTGAAGAAGTATATGATTTCGAAATAGGAGAGAATATTTTAATTCCTCATCGAATAGACAACAGTACAGATTATACCAATTCAAGTACCTGGAAAAGTTATAAAATCGCTGCTATCATAAATGATTATGCAGAAGGCTGGGATGTTAGATATGACTATGAATTGGACGAACCTAATCGAGTTCTTGTCTCTCGGGCGATTTATGTTGATATTAGAGAAGCACGCAAAATGTTGAATGTGTCGGCAGATAATGTAAATCTATTATACATTCACGTTAATTTAGATAAGCTGGACGAATATGGCGCAAAATTACAAGACGAATTACCAAGCAAATATTTTGGAGATAATATAAAAGCTGGAGAATTTGAACATGTTAGAGATTCTATTAGATCAATGCAACTTATTCTAATTATCTTCACTATGATTTCTTTTATTATTGCTGGGATGTTAACTACTAATACATTAATGATGTCTATTGCTGAACAAAAATACGAAGTTGGAGTTATGAGAGCCCAAGGTATTTATAAAAAAGAGATCTTTAAAATGTTCTTATTTGAAGCTCTCCTCCTTTCTTTAATGGGTGCCATATTAGGAATTTTAATGGGTTTAAGCCTAAGCCCTATTTTAAAACAGATTTTCTTTACAACTATTATGCAAGGTTCCAATTTTGATTTAATATTAATTTTTAATCCTATTTCGATCTCCATAATTTTAGCTGTTTCTTTTATTGTAAGCTTACTTATTGGGGTAATTCCCGCTTTTTTAGCAACAAAAATTCATATTATTGAAGCAATACGGAATATTTCAACAAGTAAACGAGGGAAAAAATTCTCAAGACTCCTTTTTCCAATAGTGGGAGCGGGTTTGTTAATTTTTGGATACTTAATTCTCACGATTTCTTATAGAAGTTTAATCTGGACTTTAATTGGGATTATTCCATTTATAACAGGTTTGATTATTTTATCTACAGTTTTAATTCCTCTCTTAAGTAGGGGATTTTCACATATTTTTGTTCTATTTTTAGGACCATTTAGGAAATTAACAGACCAAAATCTCAAGAGAGATCCAAAACAGACTAAGATATCGTTTATCATGTTCGGTTTAGCAATAGGTTTCTTAGTTATGATATCAAATGTTTTATACAGCTTAGAAAAAGTTCAATATAATGCAATGCCAAGGTATTTAGGTGCTGATATCGTTCTGTACAGCGAAGGTTCAACATTTGGCATGGATGAATTACTGAAATCAGATACTGAAATTATAGATGGTGCCGTAGAGGAAGTTACTTTATTAAATGGAATAAGAGTAAAAGTAGATGGATATGGAACTTGGAAAGACGAAGCAAAAGAACCAAGAGTGAATTTATACATAATTGAAGGAAAGAAATTTGAAGATACAGTAAATGATATTGAAATGTTAGATTCTGATGGATTGTCAAATAAGAAATTGTTCGAAAAATTAGACGATGATTTAAATACAGCGATAATTAGTAAGCAGTTAGCAGACAAAAATCATATAAACAAAAAAGTTGGAGACGACATAGAAGTTGAAGTGGATGATTTTGCATTTGATCTGGAGGTCATTGGGATTACTGAATTTGTATCGGGATTTTCGGAGACTTGGGAAGAAGAACATGATATAACACCAGCGAATAAAGAAGGGATTTACTGCGTATTTGTATCGTGGAATACGATTAAACCTTTAATTGATAAATATTTTGACTGGTTACCTGAGTCAGACTTAGTAATTAAAGGAGATAACCACGATTATGACTTTTGGGATTTTCCATTACTCAATAGAACATATACTAGAGAAATTTTAACGGAATATGCTATCAATAATGGTTATGATGATGATTTTCATATTGCTGAACGAATTTGGGACGAAAATAAAACATCAATCGTATCAAACAGCTCAATAGATTCTCACTTAATTTTAGATGAGATTAATTCTATGAATGTACATATTGCATTTGAAAATACCAGTCTTAAAGGAACAACAGAGTTTTTGTATAAACGACATCAGCAGTTTGAAACGGTTCAGGATGCGTTGAAAAATGGAACAGATCAATGTGTAATCACCTCTGATATTAACAATACCTTAGGCGTAAAAATAGACGATAAAATTTCAGTATGGTACGAAAATTCTACGGGAGATCCTGTGAGAAAGAATTTAACTGTTGCAGGTGTCATTCAAATTTCTACTACCATTGAAGCAATTAATTTTCATTCACAAAATCCTTACATAGCGGGAAATTGGGATGTTGCTTCAGATGATACTACAGCCGTATTGGTTGATATAGCCCTTAATGCCTCCAACGATCAAATATTGTTTTACAAGGACTTCTTTAATCACTCGTACGTGTACGAATTTTGGATAAAACTCGATAATTACTTTAGCGATCATCTTAAAATAATAGATAACTTGCGCGATCTGCTTGGTTCATCTTACGTCATTGCTGACATGAAATGGATTCTCACGAGGGATTTTGCATATGCTCCGGGATGGATGATTCAAGTAAATGAAAAAGACTATACGCAGGAAGAAGCCCTTGAGAAAGTAAAGGAATATCTACTAGAAAATAAAATGCCCGCAATTTATTGGAGAACTGTGGATGATCTTCGAGAACAATATTCAGATCAAATAAATTTTCAAAAGGCATTTTTTAATATTGTTTTAAGTTTTGCTCTAATTATCGCCATTTTAGGAATTATGATAAATATGCTGATTTCCATATCAAATAGAAAACGCGAATTAGGGATCATGCGAGCAATTGGAACTTATAAAAAAGAATTAATTAAGATGATATTAGGTGAAACTCTTATTTTGGTGCTTTCTGGATTTCTTATTGGTACAATAATGGGTACTTTAGCTGCAAACCAATTGCTATTAGGACTTCCATTAGATCCTATATTCGATCTTAAACTATTTATTGATTATTGGATGATTTTCAACTTGTTTGGAATTGTAATCGTAATTTCTATTATTTCTGCTGAAC
>JBHLLE010000026.1:0-13014 GCA_048885945.1 Candidatus Hermodarchaeota archaeon
AAATGTTCCTTTAATTTTTCCTAAATTGATATATACTGATTTGAGATATGGATTCAATTCTAAGCAAGATTTTCCAATTAGGTTTTTTTTTCCTAATAATTTAGGATTTAATTTTAGAATCATAACCTTTCCAATACTTTGAAATCCCCGAGGAAGTAAAGAAAGTTCTTCTTCTGTTAAATCCTCCTTTAATTTCTCTTTTAGATTATTTTTAAATCCCATATTACAAATGACTCTTATAATTAATTTAAGAAAGTTTATCAAATATTATAACATTAAACTAAAAATATATAAAAATTAAAAATTTGAAGTATTAAATAATAACAATTTATACATAACGATGTTTTATGAGCGAAAAAGTACTTAAAAATAAGTATATCATTGAGGAAGAAGAAGAAGAAGAAGAAATTGAAGAGGTTTCTGAACAAGATATTCTTGAAAAAAAAATTCTAAAAATTCTAAATAAGGGACGTGTAGATTCAAAATTAACATTAACAAACCTTTTGATTAATTATGGAATTAAAAATTATTCGTATAAGATCAATTTATTAACTAATGAGATAAATGCTGAAATTCCTCTTATAGGAAACACTTTAAAGAGAATGCGATTTGATAAAAAAATTAATTTCTCTATTGAAAATGGGTCACATGTGTATTATTTGCATAAAAAACAAAAAACAATTAAACCTGAAAAAGGAAAAATATCTATTGATTGGAAATCTTATACAATACCAGAAGGAATAAATGAATTATATCTAATTTTTAAAATTCCTGGTTCTAAAACAAATTCTCAACATTTCCTTTTCAGTTGTTATCCATCAGCCGAGTTTAGTGGATTTAAATTATTTGTAGATAAAAAACATGAAAAAACACATGGGTTTTCAATTTATAAAGATAAGTTAATAGGATTTTTTGAAGAAGATAGAATGATTTTAAAATGTACTACTTCTGGTGATAATATAGATAAAACCCTCTATTATCTCATTCAAATTGGAAGAATAATACTAATTGAATTAATTAAATCAAACTTTAGGTATTCTGAAGTTTTAAAAATAATTCATCCAAAAGTTATAGATTTTTTTCCAATAGTTCCAATTTTCGTAGAAAACGAGAAAAAGAAATTTTTCGAAAATAAATTCAATAATGTTTTAAGAATTATCTATGATTTTCCTAAAGAATTCGAAGGAAAATTAATTTCAGGAAAATATTCCTTAATCTATCTTGTTAGCAAAAATGAGACATTTGATATAATGGAATACAATGATTTTATATCTAGTTCTTTTGATTTTCAAACAAAATCTTTTGTTTCTTTAGCAATATTGAATGGATGGATCATAAATCCAAATAAAGCTTTAAATTATATAGAAAAAGATGATGAAATCAAGAACTTAATCTCCGAATATATTCAAGATATAGATACAGATAGGATTATTCAAGAAAAATTAGAGGAATCAATGGAAAGAGGAGAATTTATTAAGGAAATTACTACAAATCTTCTCCTTTCCTTACTTGGAGTTTCATTATTAGCAGATTGGCCACCTCTTCAAATTGCAGTTGTAATAGTATTAATATTCATAAATGTCTTTTACTTTTATAAAAGAAGAAAAAAATTTAAAGAAAAGAATAAAATGAGTTAAGTATTTTAAAGACTCACTATTTTTTTCTTTTTTTTTTAAAATTTTTACTATTCCTTTTAATATTTTGAAATAAGAGTAACGAACTATGAATTTACTTATAGTGTAAATTACTTATACTATAGAATAAAATTATTAATTACATAGAAAATAAATTAGAAAATAACACACAATAAAATAAAATCGTGAAAAATTATGACAAGCTTAGATGATTTTTTAGTAGATGAGAGTAAAGTATGGTTTACTGAGGGATATTGGCCGGAGGGCGTTCCAAATCAACTAAAGGATGTAGAAGGAATTGAAATTACGCCTATGTGGGAGACATATCTTAGAGCTGCAGACGAGTTTGGTTTATGGGAGAGAGATATCTGTATTTTTGTGTTAGGCGAATACATGGAAAGGATTAAATTTAAAACCTTAGTAGAACATGCAAAAAAATTCGGAACTTTTCTATATGATACATGTAGTGTAAGAAAAGGTGATGTGGTTGCTATTGACCTTCCTAATTCAATTAATTTCGTTGTAGCATATATGGGATGTCAATACATAGGAGCTATCGCTCAGGGTATTAATCCTACCTACAGACCTATGGAATTATTACATTCCCTTACTATGACTGACGCAAAAGTTTTTGTAATGATGGATGCTTTGTATATAGCCGGTCCTAATTCTGTCTTGCCCAAGACTAAGGTAACTAGTGTGGTTTCATCAAATTTGTTAGATTTTGTAACTGCAACTGGTGATGCGTTTCAAGCATTAAGAGATAATATTCCAAGTTTTCAAGAAAAAGTACCTGATGAAGCAGATCAATATAAAGTATATCGAATGAAAAATGTTATTGAATCAACTGAAGCAAAAGAAATATCTGTGGATATCGATCCTTGGCAGGATTCAGCTGTTTTCCTAATGACTGGAGGTACAACAGGATTACCAAAGGTTGCAATGTTAAGTCACGCTAATTTGGTCTCAAACATATATATGATAAAACCTTGGGTAAATCTAAAGACGGGAATGATTACCATTGGAAGTATTCCATTTTTTCATAGTTTTGGAATGACATGTGTGATGAATGGAGCATTGTGTCTTGGAATGCAAATGCTTTTATATCCACGACCTCCTACCGATGATGTTTTATGTGCTACAATTAATAAGCTTGATGCCCCGGAAGGTATTATGTATACTGGTGTAGAAATGCTCTTCAAAAGATTAACTGATTTTGCAGAAAGTATAGGTGTTGATGAATTTAAAAATAAATACGACTTCTGGAAAAAGCTAAAGTACGCAACCCAAGGAGCGGGACCATTACACGACTATGTGCGTATTCCATTCGAAAAGATCTTCTGTCCAATTCGAGTTGGCTATGGACTGACAGAAACCTCACCAGTAACTAGTGTTAATCCATTCTGGGGACCAACCAAAGATGGAAAATTGGGACTACCAATTCCTGGAGTAGATTGGGCTATCTTTCCTACGGACAATTTTGATGAAGGACCAATTTGCGATGGTACAAAAGAAAGAGGCAACTTTGGTGTAGAAAATACTGGCGAAATATGTGCTGCTGGACCTCACATAATGTTAGGATATCTCGGTGTACAAAAAGAACAAGAAGATAATTTAAAAATGTGGGGAGGTAAGCGTTGGTTATTAACAGGAGACATAGGTTTTATGGATGAACATGGATTTGTAGAAATCCGAGATCGTAAAAAATCTTTAATTAAAGTTTCAGGACACAGCGTCTTTCCAAAAGAAGTAGAAGAATTAATGGGACATCACGAAATGGTTGATGAAGTTGCTGTTGCGGGATTACCTGACGAAATGTCAGGAGAAGCTGTTAAAGCATGGGTCACGTTAAAGAAAGGTTTCAAAGCAGATAAAGACATAAATAGTGACCAATTAAAAGAATGGTGTCTTAATAACATGGCGAAATGGAAGTCGCCTAAATATATAGAATTTGTTCGAAAAATGCCTGTTAGCATGACTGGTAAAGTACAAAGAAGAGAACTTCAAGAAAAAGATTTCGATAAGTTAGAAAAAGGAAAAGAGATAAAGGGTTAATTTTACTAAATTCCCCTTAAGTTTTTTTTATTTATTTTAATATTTAATAATAATAAACCAAATGTTAACTAGATTTTACCTTGCTCCTTTAAGTAGTTAAAGTAGTCTTTTTCTTTTTGATCGTGTAATTCTTGTAACTTTAATTTTTGTTCAGTCCATTTTGGTCCATCTAAAGTATAAAATTTCATTATAATAGCACTAAGAAACGCAAAAACCGCGGGTATTAGGGTAAATCCTATCATAATTCCTAATAGTGCTGAATCAGATTGAGTTTTAGCTGCTTCTTGGAAACCATAAATGGAAATTATTAACAAGAATAACCAGTTCGCCACTGATATGGATGGTTTTACAATTAATGCTTCTATACCAGTATAAGTTGTTTCTCTGCGTTTATTTGTACGGGTTTCATCAAAATCAATTGTATCCGCGAGTATTAAAGGTGCTATAACTACGCTTATCGATGTTCCAATACCTATCATAATAAAACAGGGAATAGCTGTGATTAAATCCCATCCTAAGAAAAAAGTCATAGTAAAACCAATACCAATTATGATTTGCCCTAGAATAAATACCTTCTTTAATCCTTTTTTTTGTACTAATAAACTTACAACATATGCAAATATGAAAACCATGAGAATAACTATTACAAGTGGTATAATTGTCATAAATCCTTCTAATTCCAGTATATAATAGATATAATAAAACATCGCTGCAGTAAGGATCGTAGAGGCTATGGACAGACAAAACGAACTGGTTTCATATGTAATAAATGGTTTATTTTTAAAACATTCTTTAACAGCTGGTACAACACTTAATGGTTCTTCAATCTGAGCAAATTTATATTCTTTTAAGTAATAACTGGAAATAAATATGACTAATGCACACGCTATCCCTACAATAATCATAGCAGTTATGAAAATTGGATCAATTCCAGTAGATTCTTCACCTGTGAGAAATAAGATTGGAACCATATAAGTTATAACATATCCAAATGCTCCTATTAATGTAGCATATACCATTAAAGATGCCCTTTCTTTTGAAGTAATTGCCATTTCAGCTGGTAAAATGTAGATAATTAAAACTACAATCGTAAATATCGTATCAAAAGCAAAAAGAATAAACAAGAAATATGCAAAAAGCGCAAGTTCATTACTAATATCGACTAAAGGAATCCAACACAATATAAATAATAATCCAAAGACAGGTGCTCCGTAACGAATATATGGAGTTCTGCGGCCTTTATCGGTTTTCGTTCTATCTTCAATATATCCAAATAAAGGATCGTTTATTGCGTTCCAAAAAGCAAATATTAACCAAGCAATTCCAATTAATTGAGCATCTAATCCCAACTTAACGTTATAATAAAATGTGATTGCAGAAAAAGCCATTCCAGATAATATATTTCCTGCGGTATTGGCACTACCGTATGCGAATTTCGATTTTGACGATAATTTTTCTTTAAATTTGATTTCAATACTCATATTATTGACTCGACAACATTTTATATAATTATATCTAAAAAATGATAATATCACTTGAGTTTAAATTATAAAAATAATTTATTTGAATATTCAAATTAGTATTAATTTTTAATAAAATTGAGGAGTTTATAATGAATGAATTAGACCTTAACAAAATTGAAAAAATTATAAGTGATAGAGAAACAGGACGAGAAAAACTCTTAAAATATAGTCCTGAAGTTTTTAAATCGTTTGTAGAGTTAAATAAAACCGCATTTAAAGATGGTACTTTACTAAAATTGCATAAGGAATTGATAGCTTTAGGAATTTCCATTGTAACTAACTGTGAGCCTTGCATTCAAAATCATATACGTAAAGCTTTTGAATCGGGAGCATCTGAGCAGCAAATTATTGAAACAATTGAAGTAAGCATCGAAATGGGGGGTGGTCCTGCTACTGTAGCAAGCAGATTTGCTTTAAAGGTGCTTGAATATTATCAAAATAAGAAATAAATTAGTAGATATTATTTAAAAATACCCTAGATTAGAAATATATGTTATATAATACACATTCATTTCAATTAATTATTTTAATAACTTCATAAATAATTATTATCATTTTATCTCACATCAAAATTATATATTAAAATATTATAAAACCATATTAAGAATTATGTCATCTGTTATATTCTCAAACGAGGAAATAATCATATCAATTTTATACTTAATTAATTTCAGTTTTGCTCTATTTTGGGGATTAACCATTTTTAAGAAAGCCTATAAAACAAAAAGTAAAATGTTATACGAATTTGGGGCAGTCATTATCTTTATGGGTATAACTTATCATACTGTTGCGATTAATTTTATAAACTGGTTAATTTTAGGGCAGATAATTAGTACAGAATTAATTGTTACAATTTGTATCGTTGGATTACCAATTGTTTTGCTTTCGTGGATGGATATTTATCTTACTACGGTTCATTACAAAAAACCTCTTATGAATAAAACAATTTTTATTATTTTATCCATTATCTCATCTCTTTTAATTGTTATAATACTATATTTGACCTATCTTGCACCAGAATCTCAAGAAATTTTATATATTGGTGCGAGAATAGATAATGTTAACTTTTCTTCGGTGGGAATTTTCTTATGGTATCAATTGTTTGTACTTTTTATTTCATTACTGGTAGCTGTGCATTTTTCTTTAATATCTATAAAAAGATCTGAATTAGAGGAAACTAAGTGGAAAGGCGTTATGATTATAATTGCTGTGATATTTTTGATTATTGGTTCAATGGGAGTAATAATACTCAAGCTTATATGGCCAGAATTCATGATTTTACTTATATTTCGAATTTTAATGGTTATTTCAACATTTTTCTTCTATCTTGGATTTTCTATGCCTGAATTCTTGAAAAAATTTTTAAAAATAACCAATTAACATCTTACTAAGCTATTATTTTTTTTTCCCTTTTTGAATAATTAAATTAATTTTAGGTTAATCTAATATTAATAATTATTTTTACAAGTAGATATATTTTAAAATTGCTTGAATAACACTAAAAAAAAAAGTAAATAAGAAAATGATGTTAATAATTAAAATAAAAATTAATATTGGACATTTAATGTCCTTCATTTAATCGTTTATATGGTTTCTTCATAAGTTTATATATATTGAGGTATTCTTTGAAAAGTTTATCGTATATTTTTCGATTTTCGGGATTAGGCTTGAATGTATTAGCAATTTCAATATGTTTCCCTATATGATCCCATTCAATATACCCAAGACCAGCAGCAGCAATATATGTAGCACCCCTAGCGTTTGCCTGAATTGGATCTTTTACTTGCTTGATCCTTCTGTTAAGGATGTCTGCGAATATTTGACACCAAACATTACTACTTCCCCCTCCTCCAATAATGTTAAGCTCAGGAATAATATGTTCTCCTTTTCTGAAACCTGGTCTCTCCTTTTTAACTGATTTTTCAACGAACTTTTCTACATATGTAAATAACCAACGAACGTTATAAGCAACACCTTCAAAAATCGCTCGTAATATATGTTCACGCGACATTTCTAAGGAAAGATTGTAAAGACCTCCACGAATCGTATCGTTCTCAACAGGAGTTCTTTCACCAATCAACCATGGAGTAAAAATTAGATTATTTGATCCTGCCGGAACATTTTCCACAATTTTATCAAATATTTTATACACATCAGGAACAACTTCTTCTCTTAAGAGTTCGTCTTTATGATATAAAATTTTGTCTCTAAGAAAGGATAAAGCTCCACCAGCAATTTCTTGTTCGTTTAATAAAAGATATCTTCCAGGAATCGCTGAGGGAACACTCGTCATCATATGAGATATATCGAGTTTTTTATAAGGCACATGACACTCAAGCCAATCTGATGTACCAATATAAATATGACCTTCATAATTTCCAACAGCTCCAGAACCAATAGGTGCAGTAAATACATCAGGGGCTCCCAATACTACTTTCGTGTTTTTTTGTAAACCCAATTCGTCTGCAACTTCGTTTTTAACTGGTCCTAAAACATCTGTTGCCAATTTTAATTCGGGAAGCTTATTTGGATCTAATTTTAATTTTTTCATCAGTTTTTTCGAGTAAAATACATTGCTAGGATCTCGAATATCCGTTACCCAGTGGAGCTGTATTGTTGATATTGAGGAAGCATATTTCCCAGTTAACTTTAAATTTATGTAATCTTGTGGTTCAAGATACTTATACGTTTTATCAATAACATCTGGATGTTCATTTTTTAACCATAATATATGACCAATTGGACCTTTACCTGATAAAGCAGGAGCTCCACCACAGATTTTCATCCATTTTAATACTTTGAATAGAGAATAACCCTCAACTTGGATTAATCCTTTAAAAGCTTCCTTTACGTATTTAGCACCACGACTATCCATCCAAATGACTGCATTATACGCGTTATTTCCGTTTTTATCAACAGGGACAGTGCCACTCCATTGGCTTGAATTAGAAACTGCAACGATATCTTCCACTGGTACACATCCACTATCAATGACTTGCTTAGCTGTCTTTTTGATCGCATTCCACCAATCATTAGGATCCTGTTCTACTCCCCCACCCTTAGTTACGTGCAAAGGTACTTCTTGAAATGCCCATTCTAGTACTTCACCATGAGTTGATACTATAGCACATTTAGGTCCACCAGTACCATGATCAATCGCTAAAACATATTTTTTTTCTCTAATTGTCATGATTAATACTTAACCATATGTTATTTTTAATTTTTATTGCGTATAATTATAAAATTATCTCTTTAGATATAAAACGATTTCATTTCAAGATCTATTATATTAACATTCGAGGTATGGATCATTTTTTTATATATTTTTTCATATATTTCTATATTTCACTTTCTCTCCTAAATCATAACTTATTTTTTACTCGCTATACTTATTCATTTAAGTAAATTGTAATCAATTTACATCACAATAATAAAGAATATATGGATTTGACGTAAAATGAGTACAAACATGAAGTATGAGGATCAAATTGCTAAGATCCAGAACATAGTAAATTCTCCTATGAAAAAATTTAAACCTCAAGAGTTAGAAGAAATTGTTAATCAATACGAGAAAAATCACGCGAAATCTAAAGCTGCATTTGAAAGAGCAAAAAATACCATCCCAGGTGGGGTAGAACATAATCTCGCTTTTAATTACCCATTTCCTTTAGAAAGTAAAAAAGTCTGGGATTGTTATATGCAGACGATAGATGATGTAGTATTAACTGACTTTCTAATGAATGGGGGACCAATTATTCTCGGACACAATTATAAACCTTTAACAGAAAAGGTTGTTGAGGTTATTCAAGAGGTCGGATCGTGCCATGGAATTACTAATGAATACGAATATAAAGCTGCTGAAGCTCTTCAAAAACACTTTCCATCGTGTGAGAAAATTCGATGGCTTCAAAGTGGAACTGAGGCGGATATGTTAGCTATTAGAGTAGCTCGGGTTTTTACAGGGAATAAACATGTGATTAAAATCGGAGGAAGTTATCATGGGTGGAGCGATCAACTTGTATACGATATGCATGTGCCTGGTACAAAAAGAATGGAATCCCATGGAATTCCCAAAGAAATTTATAAAAATATAGATAGTGTACCTCCAAACGACATTGAAGCTTTAAGAGAGATGTTCAAACAAAAGAGAAAGGTCGCGGCAGTAGTTATTGAACCCATGGGCGGAGAATCGGGTGCAAATCCTGTAAGACCCGGATTTAATAAAGAAGTGGAAGAATTATGCCACGAAAACGGTGCTTTACTCATTTCTGACGAAGTAGTTTGCGCTTTTAGATTAGATATGGGTGGTGGACAGAAATACTTTGGTTACACACCAGATTTATCTGTTTTTGGAAAAATTGTAGGTCACGGATATCCTTCTGCTGCAGCGTTAGGGGGAAGAGCGGATGTAATGGCGACTGTTGCAGCAGGAGTTGGTGGAGGAGCAAAAAGAGCATATTGTGGAGGGACTTTGGCTGCTAATCCTTTAACTTGCGCAGCCGCTTATTGGGCAATCCATTACGTGGAAGAAACAAATGCCACGGAGAGAGCTGGGAAAGCAGCAACTAAACTTTCCAATGGCTTGAATGAAATCTTTCAAAAATATAATTTACCATGGTTTTCTTACAACTATAACGCAACAGTACATATGCATACCAGTTGTGTTTTTGGAATTGATATTACAGATCCAACCCAAGCACCTCAAATCAAATCGCGTAAAGAGTTTATGGAACATATGGGTGCAGCCTTAATAAACGAAGAATTGATCTCAGTCGCAGGAAGTAGGTTTTATACATGTATACAGCATACAGATGAAATTATTAATAAAACTCTTGAAGGATTAGACAAAATTTGTCAGAAAATCGAATAATTTTTGAAGAATTTTAAAAATAATCTTTTTATTATTTTCTTTTTATTGTCTGTTTGAAATATATATAAGATTTACTAAAAAATAAATTATAAATAGAACTTCTTTTTTCAATTTTTTAGAATTAACTTAGTTATAATCATTTGTTTAATAACGATTAATTAGGATATATTTTGAAAACTAACTGTTTATTAAAGGGAATTTATCATGGAAAATACTGAAACTGATGAGTTTAATGAAAAAATATTGCAGGCATTTGCTAATAAAGCCCAGAGATTTGAACAAAAAGTTATTGAGCTTGAACAAAATCTAAAAGTCAAAGAAACGGAATTGGAATACTTAGCAAAACTTTTTGATAAAGAAAAATCATTAGCAACTCTCGATTTAGAGAATGAAAAAAAAAAAATGTCAATTTTAGAAAAAAAATTAAAAGAATCTGAAAAATTAAATATAGAAAAAGACGAACAAATTAATCAATTAAAATCTCAAGTAGAAGAATTAACTACTCAAATATCAAATAAAGATGGGGAATTTGGAACTATAGATAGTAAAATTAATGAAATACTTAAAAAAGTCTCAACTAACGAGGAAGGAATTGAAGAGAAAAGTGAAATTGATGGTGATTTACAGAAGAAAATCGATGATTTAGACGAAATTGTTTCCCAAAAAGAGGCCAAGATAAAAGAACAAAAAGAAGAGTTAATAAAAAGGGAAGAAGGTATTAAAAATCAGATTGAACAAATTCAGGCACTTCAAGCGGAATTAAGTGAGTTCAAACCTCCTGATATAACCAGTATTACGAAAGACCGATTAGTATGCGCTAAATGTGGAGCTGTTGGAAAAGACATAAAGACTGTTGAAGACAAAAGTAAACCTTTAAGCTACATGGGAAACATTCCAATGTATGCTAAAATTCGCATTTGTAAAAAATGTGGATATGAGTTTTAGTTAAGCTTTTTAGCTATTTGTTTAAAAAAATACTTATCATCTAAAAAAAAATACATTTATTTCGTATCTTCTTTACATCATAGATGTTGATTTAGAAAAATTATAGATGTATTAACATTACTAAACAATTAAGAAGAAAAGGGTTATACAAATTTTATTATTTTATAAAATTATAGCTATAAATATATAGAAAACAAATGTAATTTAATGCTGGATCCAAAACAAATAGCCGATGTCGCAAATATTATCAAAAATTCAAAGTATATAGTCGTTTTTACGGGAGCAGGAATTTCAACTGAGTCTGGAATCGCTGATTTTAGGAGTGAAGGGGGTTTATGGTCAAGATACGATCCTTCTATATACGCTAGTTATCACTATTTTCTAGAAGATCCATCTAAATTCTGGGAAATGCATAATGAACTTCATGACATTCTTGAAAAAGCAGAACCCAATCCTGCTCATTACGCAATTGCTGAGCTGGAAAAAATGGAAAAAGTAAAAGCAATTATAACTCAAAATATTGATATGCTTCACCAAAAAGCGGGTAGTGGAACTTACAGTAAAATTCCTATTTATGAATTACATGGTGCTTATGGTATATATGAGTGCATAAAATGTAAAAAAACTTGGGAGCCCTTTGAAATCGAAACTAAATCTGTAAGATATCCTGAATGCGACATTTGCGGGGGTTACATAAAACCAAAAGTAGTTTTATTCGGAGAAGCACTTCCGATGGGAGTTATGGATGGGGCAATGAACGAATGCATAAATTGCGATTGTTTATTAATGGTAGGAAGTTCTTTAGTCGTTTCTCCCGCAAATTATATGCCAAGTATTGCAAAAGAAAATGGTGCTAAAGTCATATTTATTAATAGAGATAATACTTATATGGACGAGCTAGCAGATATCTTTCTACAAGGAAGTGCTAGCGAAATCTTTACAGCAATAATGAATGAGTTAAGAAATATTTTATAGTCTAATTTTAACGAGTATAATATTTTGTTTAGTTCTTTGAAATTTCAAATAAAAAATATACTATATTGTCTATATTTTTAATAAAACTGAATATCTATACTAAATCAGCAAGTTCTTTATAAAAATAGGTTTTAAAACATCAGAAATAGTAAAATGTAATTAATTATATTTTAGAAATATTTATCTAGATTTTTCGATGTTTCTATATTCTTTGGTTATTAAAAATCTAATAATTTCAGTAATACTTTTTATTCCATGATATTCTTTAATTATTTCTAGTTTATCAAATATTTCGTTATCTAAAGTCACATGTAATTCATGATTTTTTTCATTAGCCATTAAATATACTTTAAATATTTTAAGTTTAATAAGATTACTATTTATCCATTTTTGATCCAGATTTGTCTTAAATTAGTAATTAATTCGATTACTTTTGGGATATATTTAAATATGATTAAAAGAATAATATGATTGCTGTAAATTATTTAATTGCGAAAAATATCAATTAGAAATTTCAATTATAAAATAATAATAAACTCAATTAGAATCTTCAAATCGTCTGAGGTTTTTACGAGTTATGATTAATATAGCATCAGCATTTTTTTTATTAATAATTGCCTTAATTGGGATTGTCATCACGGCTGATATCGCCGTTAAAAATTCCGCAATCTTAGCGTCTTCTTTAGGAATTTCAAATCTCGTGATTGGAATTTCTTTAGTCTCAATAGGTACTGATATCCCAGAAATTTTTAATTCGATTATCGCATGTTCTTTAGGACATGGAGATATTGACGTAGGAGACTCAGTTGGCTCAGATTTAGCTCAACTTACGTTAATTTTTGGTCTACTCCCTCTTATATGTGGAACGTTCAAAGTCGGTAGAAAGGAATTTCTTATAATTGGTGGATGCGAAATATTATCGCTGATTTTAATCTTTACCGTCGTAGAAAAGGGATATTTTACTAGACTCGATGCCTTATTTATGATGTGCAGTTGTGTAGTTTATCTTATG
>JBHLLE010000027.1:0-12968 GCA_048885945.1 Candidatus Hermodarchaeota archaeon
ATTAATATTTTAAAATATCTCTCAAACTATATAGAATTAACAAATTCTTTTTTGTTGCGACAAAACGTAATATAAAAATAAATATTAAATACTAATTAATTTATTATTTAATTATGTCTCTTAAAAACAAAATGTCTAAAAAAGAATGGTGTAATACCGAAAAATTTAACTGGTTGATTGACCTCACGGGAAAGATGTATGGGGGGGCGATTTTTGATAACAGGATCATATTCATTGATTTTGGACCCGAACCGCCAAAGCCAACGATTCCCATCTATGATGCTAACGATTTTTTTTTATGTTCGGGATATTGTCATTTCTGCGATAATTATGAATGCAAGATGGGAGGGATTTAAAATACCTAAGTTGACAAAAACTAAATATGGAATGATGGATTACATGGGGTTTATTGAAACACGACGAAGTTTCATGTTAGATGTAGATGAGGAATATCTTATTAAAGAAGGCGAAGAGAACTTGAATACAATTGTAAAAGTTCCTGCGTGTCCTAAATGTTATGATAACACCACGTTTCCAGAAGGAACGACGGTTAAACAAGCATATAACACGTGTAGGAATATTAGAAAATATTATTATCGTGTTGTAAACAAGACCGTTCATGAATATTTCAAATGCGATAAATGCGATTACAAAATCCATAAAATCACTACATATAAGAAACAAATGGACAATAGACCCCCACTTAAATATGTAAAGGAAACCATAAGGTCAAGAATCAAGAATATTTTAACTTCTTTTAAAAATGGTGAGTATAAATATACTTCTGATACATATCAAGCAGGGATGGTTGCTCAAATAGATGCATATCAAGATATATTAGGGTTATTAGGGGATAAAGCCCTCTTAAAAAATAAACTGGACTGGTGGTAAATGAGATGAACAAAAAATTCTTAGACCAACTCGAACAGGTAAAAGAAATACTCACGACTCTAGGTCTAGAGGTATCTCATGCAATTAGGATATCTGAAAGAAGTTTAATCCCTGAAATTGAAACAAAAATCAAAAAAACTTTTGAGGTCGTTTCTAATATTTGTTTACATTATAAATCAAGAAAAGAATTTAAGAAAGATATTAGAGAAGGGGTAAAAAAATTAATGGAGGATTCTAAAAAATGAGTAGATTATTTTTATTAATATTTTAAAATATCTCTCAAACTATATAGAATTAACAAATTCTTTTTTGTTGCGACAAAACGTAATATAAAAGTAAATATTAAATACTAATTAATTTATTATTTAATTATGTCTCTTAAAAATAAAATTAAGGATAATTTAGAAAGTATATATGTATTTGGTGTATTTATAGTTTTTATCATAGGAGTCATTATAAGTATTCCTATTATAATGATACCTGTTATTTTAATGCTTACACCAATAGCAATTTTTATGTTAATTATCTATATACATTTAAAACCTCCTAAAGAACCAAAAAGAAATGATAAATAAAATGTCAAATAAAAAGAATAAAATCTTGAAATATCAAGAACGGGAATATTTTTGTTCTAATTGTAAAAGATATCATAAAAAAGGAACTCATAATTATTCTTTACATTATGAACAAAAAGCAAATTTAACTAAATCTCAAATTTTTAGAGAAATGTTTAAACAAAAGTATAAAAATATAAAGTCTGATACAGTAGAAGCAAATCAAAAGATAAGGTGGATTAACTAATGAGAACTTTAGAAAAAGAATTTAAAAAAATATGTAAAAAACGTATTATCATTGAAAATAAAGAAAAAATGTATTCTTTAATCAATATATTAATTTCTAAATTTAGATTTAGAATATTCTCAATAGATTCACGTGGAATTTCAATGAACTTAGAACATGATTATCGAAAATCTAAAACATATAGATATAATTTCAGTTATATGATTCATTTTCATTTTAATTATGGAACATATAAAAATAAACCAGTTTGTAATTATGAATTTTTCTTATATAGATATCCTAATAACTATTTTTTAATTACATCTAAAAGTGATGTTAAATGATAAACCTAACCAATAATCAAGTAAAAGCATTAAATCTTTTTTCTGATTTTTACATATCTTCTTTATATAAATCTGATTTAGATATTACTATAAAAATAAATCCTTATGATAATGTAATTATAATAATTTTTAATAGTAAATATTTAAGAAGAAGATATTATATAAAGAAAAATAGAATTGCTTGTATATCAATGAGACTTCACGGAATTAAGAAAAAATCATATACATACAAATTAAAAAAGAGATGATAATAAAATATGAAAACTAAAATTCAAAAAACTGTTTTGTTTACGATAATTAAAATTTATTTTAAATCTAATCCTAATTTTAGAATTAATATTGTTTTAGACGAATATTCAAAAACATATAATAAATATAATTTATTCGTTTGCCCAATTTGTTCACGTGAATGTTTATATACAGAAGAAAACATCAATAAAAAAGATTTAAGAATTGCTATTAAAAACGATTTAATTATATGTTGTTATTGTTATAACGAATCTAAATTTGTTATATATAATCTTTATAAAAAACAATTAAAAGAAAATAGGAGAATGGGTTAAAATGAAAAAATGTAGATTCTATGATGATTGTATGTTCAAACATCCTGAAAGTAAAACTTGTTTAGGAAACGGAAATAATCTATATTGCGGTAAATTTAGAATCCTTACCTATGAATTAAAAGAAAGCAAAAAAAAGACTAAGAAAAATAATTATAAAAATATTTTTTTAATTGGAAATATAACGTATTTAATAATATTATTAATATTAAGTATAATGACCATAATATCTCATTATTTACTCTTAATATTAACTATATTATTATATCCTGTATTTTTAATAGTAGTAATTATAATCTTTAATTATATAGAAAAAGATGATAAAAAATGAGTAATCTTTTACCAAGAGATATTAAAAAAATAATTGTTGATTATTTAGATAAAAATGGTATATCTACAATAAAAGAAATTGTTAATAAAACAAAAATATCGAGACATACAATACAATATCATTTGAATAATTTTGTCGATAATAAAATGGTTTATAGAATAACAATAAGTAATACATATCATTACTACATAGATAATTTTTACAATATCAATACAAATGATTTACCGGAAGACATTAAAATTGCTTTTAATAAATTAATTGATAAATTAATTTTAATTTTAAATGCTAATAAATCTAAAAAATAGCATTCTTTTTCTTTTTTAGTATTACATACTATATTCATATCATCCACATAAACATTTAATATAATTCTTTTTATCAAAAGGATGTAATAAAATTTCTGGAAAAAATAAATATTTCTTTTTACAAATCCCATTTTCATTATTAGAACATTTTTCAAAATGTTTTCCATCATAACGACAATAAAATCTAATATATCCGTTAAACAATATAAAAGAATATAAATTAAACACTCCCATTATTTTTTAATTTATACTTAAAATAAGTATATAAATAAGGTTCATAATCTTTTAAAATTCTATTATCCATTAAAATATAATTCATTGTATCGTGAGTTATTTCTTTCGCTAATTTAATATTCTTAACAATATCTGTTTTCTCTAATTGTTTTGCTATAGAAATAACTTTTTTAAATAATTTATCAGGATTATTTTTAATAAATTCAAATTCCATCTTTTGTTTATTTTCAGGAGGAACTTTTTCATACGTATCAAAATATTTAAAATAAAACATAGCATCTTCATAAGATAATCTCTTATAAATAGGATAATATAAATCTTCATATGTAAATTTATATATAAAATCATCATAAGAATTTCCTATAGGATATCTCGTTTTACATTCAATTTTAACATTACAAAATTCTTCAAATCTTTTATCTATTAAATTAGGTCTTTGTTGAGAAATATACCACGTTGATTTATCTTTTCTTTTCTGTTCTTTAGTTTGAGATATGAATAAATTAGTATATTTTAAACTACGTCTCTTTTCCAACCACGTATAAGCTTCATCTATATAAACATCAGTATTATTCTGAATGTTTAAAAAATCATCAATCTCTAAATAATTCCAATGAGGATGTTTTATAGTAAAATTAGCTAAAATATTTCTTGATAAATTACTCAACGCAAATAAAACCATTATAAGCGTTTTACCGCTTCCATTTTCACCTATTATTAAAACTAACATTACAATCATTAAAAAATAGATTGTTGATTCATTTTTGCTAAATTAGAACTTAATGAAACTTGTTTTTCTTTTTCTCTCTCTAATGAAAAATATCCTTTTAAAATTTCTACTAATTCTATTCTCGACATTCTTTTATTAGAAACCATATATTTTAATAACAATTCTTTCCATAATTCTAATAATTCAGCAATTTCTTCCATATTACAATCTCTAAAATATTTAGCGATTACCATCATCACGTCTAAAGCGTAAGGATTAGTAATCTCTGTTTTCATTTCAATATTATCATCATTCATTAACGATGATACAACGTCTAAAGTTGTCGGATGGTCTCTTACTTCATTTTTTAATTTTTCTAAAGGATTTTCCATAAATATCACCCTATTGGTAAAAATATTGCGACAATAAAACCTATTAATCCTCCAATAATCGCTCCAATTGTTAAAGCTCTATAATCATATGTTTGTTTTGGTTCTTTTGTCGTTGCTCTTGCTAATTGTAATATAATTTCGTCTAAAAAAATAGCTTTTGTAATTTTTGAACTAACAACTTTAGATTCTTTAATATCTTCTATTTTAATTTTACCATCATAAACCTTACCATCTTCTTTTGATTCAAATGATATTTGTTTCGAATTAATATCGATACAATAATATTTTATATTTCCTCTTTTATATGTTGGATTCTCGATATCTACAACAAAAACATTATCAGAATCATATTTTACAAGCTTAGTATTTGGTCTAATTCCAATATTTTTAAAGAAAGCGTAAGTATTACCTTCTTTAATCCCAAAAACGACAACGTGTTTTATCCTGTCTTTAATTGATAACTGCATTTTGATAAAAATCATCTCTTTTTATTTCTTAATGTATTATATTCAAAACTACTTTTTAGAAAAAATAATGATTGAAATAATATAAAAAATATTTGAAAATAAGGAGTAAAAGGATTATATTGTAATTGTATAGATATTACTCCTATAATTAATGATATTAAAGTAATTAACGTTATGATTGGAATAATCCTATATCTTGCATAAATAACCATCATTAATATCATTAAAACTATTAATACTCCTACATCTAAAATTGGAGTCATAAAACTTTCTAAATTAAAATCAAAATCTTGTAATATCATTAATCATCACTCTGATAATTTATTCATTACTCCTATAGCATATATAATTGTTAATCCAATATATATTATATATCCAAAAATTTCAATTGAAATAATTAAATTTATACTCAAAACTGAAAAAATTCCCCATAAAGAAGCATAACCCGTAATTATTATTATTGTTTTAACGCTTTGCTCAGATATTCCACTTCCTAACACTTGTATCCCAACTAAAACCGCTATAGCAATTAAAACTATTATTACAGCTAAAGCTCCTGTTATAGCATCTATTCCAACACTTACACCATATCCCCCTTCTGCGGTATAAGATATATCAGTCATAGTTGCTCCTAATACCACATTAAAAAAAGTAATTACTAATAATATAGATAAACTAATAATTATTAAATTCACGATACATCACTTCTTTTACTTGATTTTAAATCTATTATAATAAGACTTGTTATTAATACTAAAAATAAAACTTGCGTCCATAAAGGTAAAATATCAACACTAACTAAAAAAGCGTTCACTATTGTCATATATATTAAAAGAATTGATACGTTAAATTTTTCTTCAGAATAAAATGTCAATGCTAAAGGAACTCCTATCAATATTCCTATACCAATCAATCCTGCAAAATCATAATCGTATAACACTATAAATCATCTCTTTTTTTAATTATATAAGCAATTGCAGATATAATAATGGAAAACAAAATCCACGTTTCAAAAAATCCTAAAATATAAACAACAATAGAAATAATAACAAATACGGGAAAAAATACCCTTTTATTCATTATCCCTTCTTTATTTCTTAAAGCATAAGAAATTGCAAAAGTCATAGGTAATATTATCATAAAAGGAATTAACATATTTAAAATATTATTAACAAATATAGTTATAGTTATCTGTTCTGAATAATTAAATGTAAAATCTTCTATATAACCAAAAACTGTAGAATTATCATTGATTAAATCATCATCAGAAATTATAATTTCTATATATGAAGTCGTTTTATCTTGATTTAATATTTCTATATCTGAATCATATAAATAATCAATATCTATAACTAAATATGTAGCATCGGTATTTTTAAATCGAAATTGACTAATTAAATTAGAATCGCTTCTATTTAAATAAGTTGCATATAATAATTGATAATTTTCATTAACTATATTATCAATATCAAACGATAATTTAATATATTCTAAATCATCGTCATTAAATTCAATATTATAATATAACTTATTATTTTGTATGTAAAAATAAGACGTAGAAGTATTAACGTTAGACGTTTCAAGAGAACCTTCATAATAATTACCTCTATCATCGCATAAAATCCATGCAGTAGTTGAACCATTTATTAAAATACTACTTAAAGGATAAAAACCGTTCATTGTTTCTAAAATTAAATAAGGATTTTGTATCTGATTATCATACAATAAATATATTTCTAAATCGCTCCCATTTAACTCTATATAATCTGTAATCATACAAATAAAATTACTTTCATTTTGATAAGAACCATTTGATATATATAATCTATATCTTCCATATCCATTAAGAGTCATTACAGAAGATATTAAAAAATCCCATATATCAGTATCAATTAAATCTAAAGAATAACTAATAAAACCATTATTCCCTACTATTTTAGTTTCATTAGATAAAATAGACATATTAGATATAATAATATAATGAGAAGAATTTCTATGATATTGAACATATTTAATATATTTAACATATCCAAAAGTAAGACAATCAAAAGTATCATTAAATAATAAATCGTTAGTTTCATTAAATATCCTAAAAGTTCCATTTTGATTTATCTGATTAACATCAATATTTATACTCCAATTATCATTAATATATTGACTACTATTTATTATTACATTATAATTAGTATTAATATCATTAATAGTATAATTTCCCGTATCACATTCAATCGAACATATCTCATCAAAACTTTCATTTAATAAAATAATTTCATTAAAAAATCCTTCAGAAGTCCAAGAATAATCAATAGTATCTATATAAGTAGTATATCCTGTATCTGCATTCTCTGAATAAAAAGTTAATTTTGTAAAATAAGAAGGTGTTCCCTGAGGAGTAATATGACTCTTAAAATCATCATCTATATATAAATCTGCTGAAGTAATATTAAAATATAATCTACAATGATACCAAGTATCAACAGAATAAATAACATCATCATCTAAATTATTCCAACCTCCAGAATAATATTGAATATGTCCATTACTTTTTAAACCAATTTGATAATCTGCACTTCCTAATCCTGATTGAGATAAATAAAAATTACTATTATCAGTATTACTGTCTGTGTACCAAAACCAATCAATATATCCATTTATTATTTGGGTAAATGTATTTTCTACTAAATATCTATTTGTAGCTGTATTATCATTCATTAATAAGACTTTAATTCTTCCATCTAAATTTGATATGACTTCTACATTTGTATTAGTTGGTTCTGTAATAGAAAAACCATCAGGATTAGAACCATCTATATCATCAGTAAAATCGTAATCAGGATAATCTTCATAAAAATATTGTTGATTAAAAGAAATATTAACATTATCTACAGCATAATATAAACCCTCACTGTCAGAATAATAAGTTTTAAAATCAATAAATTCACTCGTTATTTGATTAAATTCCTCATCAAATACATATACATAATACGTTCCTGAATCATAAGTATTAGCAAATACATAACCGTTATGATACATACCTTCTGTATATGTAAAACCATAACTTCTATCAAATACTCCAACATAATTTAAATCTTTATCAAAAATTCGATAATCATCATTAGTATCTGTCAAATAAAAATGATTTCTAAAGTAAGTTATATCATTATATACTAATGTGCTTGTAAAATAAGAAGTAATATCACGACTTTCTATTAAATTACCTGAAATATCAAATTCAGAAATATATAAATTTGAACCTGATTTACCATAAAAATATATTCGTTGATTATATGTAGCAATAGCTCGATAAGTAATTCCAGTTTGATAAACTGAAAATCTATTGATAATACTAAAATTTACATCTAATATATATAAATATCCTGTAGTTGTATAATCAAAAAGAAAAACTCCATCAGTGCACACACTTTCAGTATTTAAATCTGAATATTCTACATTAACAGGATTTATTATAGTATCAATTAAATCTAATGTATCATTTAACACATAAATAGTTCCTAAACTCCCTTCTTCATAAAATAAATAAGTATTATTAAAATAACATAAAGTGTATATATCTTCATAAATTCCCAACTTACTTATATTCACATAATCATTACTACTATAATTAAATCTTTCAAAATCGTTTATATGTTCAAAATAATCAGTATTATTATAATTAGTTAAATTTAAATTATTATCTACATCAAAATCAATTAAATCATCATTATCATAAATGACTGACGATATCCAATCAAAATTAATATCATTTTCATTCACTATTGATAATACATTAGAAGAAAAAAATAAAAAAGAGATAACAAAAAAGAAAGAAAAAGTAAACAAATATTTATGTCTCATTGTAGTTATCTCTAAAAAGGTTTTTCCAATACAAAAATAAAAAATAATTATTTCGTTGCATTTCTAAGATAATTAATTACAATTCCTATAGCAATAGTAATAGGAACTAATGTTGATAATAATGTTATAACCGTATCCGCTCCCGTATCACTTAAGGTGACATTAGCACCATTAAAAACGACATTTACATCACCGATATTGATAATATATATCAATCCAATAGGTAATATGATAGCTATAAAGACTAACGAAATAACCGACATTAACATATCATCTAAATTATTTTTAATGTCCATAATTTTCACTTATTAATTTTTTCGATATATAATATTAAATAAATAAATTAACTATTTAAATGTTATCTAACATTTCTCAAATAATTAATTATTTAAAAATTATTCTTTCCTTATCTCTGATATATGAAACGGTTCAATAAAACCATCATTTAATATCTTACCCTTATCATATTTCTTAGACATCACTTTTGGAACTATATTAATTAATTGATTCGTAAAATTTCCTTTCTTATAATCAGTTTTAAATTTATCCCATTGTTCTACTTCATACTTAACTATATTTTTATCTTCATATATCAATTTTGAATTTTTCTTTTTAATTCCTTTACATTTTCTTTCATATTCTTTTGAATCATAATCATAAAAATCGTAAAATTTAGGATTAAAAAATTCAGCTTCACCAAAACCTTCAATCTTTAATTTTCCTAATTCATAATCATCTATATAATTACCTTCTTGTAATATTTTCAATCCTTTTTTATTAATAAATAAAGAATCAGTATCAACATAACACACATTTTTTCTTTTAGCTACTAATATAAAATCTACTAAATTCATACGAGCTTTAGATGTTATAAATGATGATATAGCAACAAAAGAGTCTTTACTATTATTATCTGTTTGATAAGCTAAATATAGCTTTCTATCAATAACATATAATTCCTTAGAATTTATACTCCCTAAATATACAAGAGAACTATTATTAATCAAATCAAGTTTTTCTTCTACAATATCTAAAATTAAATCTTGATTCTTAATTAAATAATCATGAGTCTCATCTAATCTTTCTGAAATATATTCTTTTTGCCCCCATTTACCATAAAAACCATTTAAAAATAATTTAGCTAAATTAGCAAAAATTTTATTACCTTCACGAGTATATTTTTCTTTTAAATCATAAAAAAATTCTACAAACTCTTTAAATACATTTCTTACTTCATAAATATTTATCTCATGAATCTTAATAATCTTTCCATATCTTTCTACAAACTCTAATTCTGGACTACATAATACAATCTCAAATTTACCCCAAGCAAAAGAAGTTTTACCTAATCCAAAATCGTATAAAAGATAAGCATATTTTTTTGGAATAAAAATTGTTGCTCTTGTTATTATTCCATAATCTTTTTTATAAAGATTATAAATCCGCATTAACTTCTTAGATATGTTTTTATAATTTTTATCTGTCAAATCAGTTATAGAAACATCATCATCATCATTAAATCCTATTAATTTTTTATCAGATTCGTGAGAATAAAATAATAATTTAGTTGGTAATTTCATTTCTTTCATAGGTTTAGGATAATGTGAATTAATATCAAGTTTAGTAATATCTTTATGTTTACCTAATCGAAATACATCAGTAATACCCCCCCTATAACTCATCCTTTCCAATAATATAGCTCTTTTAAAATCGTGAATCCATATTCTATTCTTTTCAGGATTATAAAATTTATGTCTAAAAGCATTAAAGCTTAAAGAACTCGCTGTCGCTTTTATTCTTGATAAATCATTAATCGTTAAAAAATCAATCATCTTTTCAATAAATTTATACAATATTTCTGTATCTCTCATACAATATATTTCTAATTCTTTTATAGAACACTTATCAAAATTTACTTTTAACTTAGGGTATCCCAAAACCTCTCCTATATCTGCAACAGAAAAACCTTTTATAAAATAATTAGAAGTATCCCATATATGTAATAAATAATCATTCTTCTTAAATAATAAAATATAAGTTCTATTCCTTACATAATGATTAATTAATTCCCATCCTCTTTTACTAAGTTGATTAAAACCATCAACCATTTTCATATCAAAATGAACATTATGAGCAAATAAAATATATTGTTTTTTATTCACATCAAAACCTTTATCAACTTCATTCCAAAATTTAGATATATCATAAAAAACAAATCTCTTAACCTTATTCTCAATCCTATTCCATATTATAGAAGTTCCTAATTTAAATGTTAAATTCTTAGTTTTTTTATTTACTTGTTCTATATTTGATTCTGTATCAAAAAAAATAAAATTCTCCTGCATTTTCAAATTTTTACCCTTACGGAAAATATGAAAATTATTCTTATATTTCGATACTGATTCACTCATATTAATTGATAATTCTCTAATCTCTTTTTAAATTCTTCTTCAATATATGTTTTATACATATATATCCCTAAAAGTTTAGCCATAAAAGTTTTAATTTTATATTGAGTTTTTAAATCATTTAATCTCTTATTAAAAGATTTCTCATCGTGATACTTAATAAAATATTCATGTTCATCTTTTAAATCAGTAATTTTATATACTCCATACTGACCTTCCTTTTTTAATGGAATATAATCAATTTTATTAACCTTATCAATCAGTTCTTTCTTAACTCTAAGCAATTTATATGCTTCATTAAAAATAAATGTTTTAAAATTATCGCTAGTAATATTATTTTTTTCTATATACTCGCTTATAACAGGATTAATATCATTTGCTATTTGATTAATTAAATATTTTTTAGCTTTTAATGATGATATTTTCTTTAAATGAGTTCCAAACATTTTATTAAAAGATTTAACTCCTTTTCTCGTTAAAGGAATTCTCTTAATCGTGCTAAAATTTTTACCAGCTTTTATCAATTTTTCAAAAAAACCTATATAAGTTGATTTTGATGATTTTTCCTTTTTAGCATATCTTTTTCGAGACATAAATATAAAAAAGTAAATAATATATAAAAATGATATGTTTAAATTATCGAAAAAATCGATAAATCAAATCGATTTTTTAAAAAAATCAATATCTGTTTGAAGCTTCTTTACATTTATTTCAAATAATATTTGATTCATAGTCTTTTGAACAGTATTTTTATCTAAAATAGTTTTATAGTCATTTACATACATTTCTTTCTCTCTATTTGATAATGATTGATAAAACTTCTCAATAACTAATTTTAAAGTCTTTAAATCAATATCAGGATATTCCATTATCAAATCTTTAATTATTCCTAAAAATTTTTTAAATTTCATTTTCAATCACCTATAATACTGTAAATATATATATTAAACAAATCATATTTAACATCAAAGCACTCGCTCTTAAAATTGTTCGTTGAGTTTTATCTAAATTTTCACTTACAAGACCAATATATAACAAAATTAAACTCACACTAAAACTCATCACTAATCCGCTAAATAAAAAAGAATTAATAACAAATTCTATATCTGGAATCATAACTATAATATAAATAATTCCGCTTTGTAAAAAAAATAATAAAAATAAAAAAATAGAAAAAAATATAATAGATTTAGTTTTCATTTTCAAAAAGCACTTCTCTAAGTATTTATTTTATCAACTTTATAAAAAGTTCCAGTTCCCGAACCAATCTTTTCGATTTTTAAAGATTGTCCAATTAAACCTTCACTTTCATTAATTTTACTTAATTCAGCTCTTAATCGAGAAGATGCAGGATTAAAATTTTTTTCCTTATCATCCATTAAATCTATAACTCTCATTTTATAAATATCTTTAACTTTCCCACTAATTGTAGCAGTATCATCCTTACAAGATAATACTTTTATTTTATTAATATTAGTTTCTTTAAAAGTTATAATATCTTCTCCAACTTTAGCAATTTTAATATCTGCTTTTTGAAATCCTTTTTTAACATCCTTTTTTTCCGACATTTTTTATATACCTTTTTATTTTAAAGGAGTATATAAATTTTCTTGATAACATCCTAGAAAATTTATTAGTCGCAACAACTATATAAAATATAATTTACTCCCAGTATTAATTAAAACAATTAAC
>JBHLLE010000028.1:0-12866 GCA_048885945.1 Candidatus Hermodarchaeota archaeon
GAGGGCTGGAGCCAACTCGTAAAGAATTTGAATACACTATTGAATTATTCTCAACCCTTTACAAAGAAATAACTAATAAATCTTTTTCATATAGTCTGTAAATTTTTACATATTTTACGAAAAATAAAGAAATAACAAAAAATTAAGAAAAACTGAAAATGATAAAAGTAAAAGGCGGTAAGTCGTCTCAAAGAAGTATAAATATTTCAAAAGGTATAGTATTAGGCTTCTTTACAATTTACCTTATTGTTATTGGTATTGTTATTTCCGTTTTTATTGATTATTATCAAGAATCGCATCCGGGAGAATTGAAGAGTTATGTAAGTTATCTTCCTCTGGCATGTTATCTTGGAGCAGGATTTACGGGTTTAATGTTGATTACATTTATTAGAAATACGAGAATGCAAAAAGCAAGAGAAATTAAATCCCGAAAAAAGCTTAAAACTGGCTCCATTTATAAACAAGCATTATTCTTATTGATTTTTATTTTTTCATTTATTCCCTTACTAGCGCCAATAATAGATCAAGGAAAAAATGACCACAATTTCTCTGTTTACAATGAAGAATGGAATGGTTCTTCAGATTTTAAAAAATTATTAGAAGATGAGGGATATGAAACAGCTAACATACAATCAAGCTTAAGCGCAACAGAAAGGTTAGAAAACTATAACGTATGTTTAGTTTTATTAGGAACTAATCAATTTTATAATCCATTTAACGAAATCCCATATTTTTTGGATTTTTTTGAAGAAGGTAATTCTTTACTATTATGTCATGATTTTGGATCAACAGATAATTTATTATGGCAAATTTATTTAGCTAATATGGTTAACCCTGATGTTAAAGATAAAGTCCCTATAACTGTCTTTCCTGATGGAATATTACTTGATAATGGTTCATACGATACTAGCCCAGAATTCCCTGTCATAAATACTTTTATGGATCATCCAATTAATGAAGGTATTGATGAAGTGATACTTTCTAGGAGTTCTGCTGCAATAGGGGGGCCACTTGTTGATTTTTCAGGGTGGGATGTTATTGGAACATCTAGTGTTTATAGTTTTGTTGATAAAAATGACGATGAAGTCTATGATTATGATGACGATAATCTTGATATTAGTGCTATAAGTGATGCTATTGGTGAGGATTTTGATGATGACTTGTTAAAGATACCGTTAATTCCTCCATTCCTCTCAGTTTTCATGGCAACAGAGATGGAAGATGCTAGATTCTTTGTTTCAGCCGACGCTAGTTTATTTAATAATGAGTTGCTCAATGAGGATGGTTATGACAATCAGCAATTCGCATTAAATATTATTGAGTGGCTTACACATGGAGAAGATGATTGGATTATTGTATTTGACGAAGCGCATATTCGTCCGGAAGAATCCAGGGATTTATCGTCTCCAGGTATATTTGGAATATTTGTTCAATACGTTATTCATTTATCTACTAATCCCATTACGGCTTGGATTTATCCGCTTGTAGCTGTTTATACACTCAATCGATATCTTCCTAAGAAAAGTAAGAAAGAACAACAAAAAAAAGCGGAAGAAGAGGAAAGAAAAGAAGAAATGGCAAGGTTTAGAACATCTTCTTTTTTTGCTAAAAAGATTGAATGGTATAGAGATAAAGGGAAATACGATAAAGCACTATCCTTATTATATAGAAGATTAGAGAGAAAACTTAATGCTCAAATGGGGGGGATGCGAATAACTACTCAAAATGTTATTAATTATGTTAAGGCTAAAGAGCCTAGAATAACTAGATTTAAAATTAAGCGAATATCTCGCTTCATGGATACTATACTCGGAATAAAAGCGGGAAAGAAGATTAAAGAAGAAAAATCGTTCGAAGAAGTATTTTTCGAAATGGAATGGATTATGAATAATATTTAATAAAAAAAAAATTTAAAAAATTTAGAAAAAAAGTGATAGAAAAATGGAAGCACCAGAAAAAGCTCAATTTCCTGAGCATGAATTTGATGTAACTCCAATAAGAGAAATTGCGCAAGATGTTCTCTCTGAAGTATCAAGAGTAATTGTAGGAAATGGAGAAATATTACAACAATTGTTTATTGCTTTACTTGTAAATGGACATGTACTATTAGAAGGTGTACCTGGATTGGGAAAAACTGTGATGGCAAAAACTTATGCTAACACCCTTGGAATTAGCTTTAGGCGAATTCAATTCACACCAGATCTATTGCCCTCCGATATAACTGGTACAAAAATATTTTCACAAGAGGAAGGAACTTTTGTTCTCCAAAAAGGTCCTGTTTTTGCAAATGTGGTTTTAGCTGATGAAATAAACAGAAGTGCTCCTAAAACTCAAGCAGCATTATTAGAATCAATGGCAGAAAGACAAGTTACAATTGAAGGAGAGACTTTACTATTAGAGAAACCATTTATAGTGATTGCAACTGAAAATCCCGTAGAAATGGAAGGTACTTATCCATTACCTGAAGCTCAAGTCGATAGGTTTCTTTTTAAATTGTGGCTAGATTATCCTGAACAAGAGGAAGAAGTAGAAATTCTAAGAAGACAACTGGGTGGAGAATCTCCTAGTGTTGATCATGTAACTTCAGGTGAAGAAATCTTAGCTGCTCAAAGAATAATAAATCTGGTTTATATTGACGATAGAATTCTAAAATATATAAGAGACATCGTTTTAAAAACAAGAAATCATCCTCAAATTGCTTTAGGATGTGGTCCAAGGGCAAGTTTAGTGTTGATGAAAGGATCTAAGGCAAGAGCAGCAATCTTAGGTAGAAAATATGTAACTCCTGACGATGTGAGAGCTTTAACAATCCCTGCACTAAATCATCGCATATTATTAAAACCAGAAGCTGAACTTGAAGGACTAGATGTTAAAGCAGTTATCAAAAACATCATAGAAGAGATACCAGTACCCATATAATCTTTTATTTTTCTCTCTTGGTTTGATTATATGAAAGATTATAAAGAAAAAAGATACTAAAATTAAAAAAATTGGTGGAATAAAATTTTAGGAGGAAAAGGCAGACTATTGGTCTTATTTGCAGTCTTTTTTTTAACGGCTGGATTTGCGTTCGTAAATTATTTTTTAATTTACTTTGCCCTATTACTTCTATTTAGTACAATAATAAGTCTACCTATTTTCCACTACCAAATGAACGTAGAAGAGTTAAAAGTACATAGAGAACTTGAAAAAGAAAAAGTATTTCGGGATGACTTTGTTCATGTGAAAGTTGTAATTGAGAATTTAGGAAAAAATAGCTTTGATTTTATTGAAATTAGAGATTATTTTAATCCTCAGCTTTTTAGATTAGTGCTTGGAGAAAATTTTATCTCTACTCGAATTGCTCCAAGAAGTACTATTAAATTTTCATATGTTCTTGAACCAAAAGTGCGGGGAGAATATCCTTTAGGCCCTTTATCTGTAATAGTTAAAGATAGATTAGGGTTTAATTCGTTAGAAAGAATTGTACCAGATAGTGTTACTGATATTTTAGTGTATCCTCCTTATGAAGATATTAAAAGAATTGAAATCCTTGGTTCTAAAAGGTCTTTGTTGTTAAATTATGGAATTCAACGTTCAAAACAAAAAGGATTAGGTTCAGAGTTTTATGGAATGAGAAAATACGTATTTGGAGATCAATTCAGACTCATCGATTGGAAAGCTTCAGCAAGAACTCAAAAATTAATTGTTAAGGAATTTGAGAGTGAAAGGGATATAACAGTTATGATACTAGTTGATTCTTCAGAGACTATGGCAGGAGGTGCTATTGAAAATACTAAATTTGAGTATGCAATAAGGGCTTGCATGTTATTAACTAAAGTAGCTTTAACGCGCAGGGATAATGTTGGAGTTTTCACCTTCTCAGATAAAAAAAACTTTAGTATTTTAAAACCTGGTCGGGGAGAGGATTTTTTTTATCAAGTCTTAGATTTTGTTGCTAGAGTAAAACCTCAGGGAAAATGCCAAATGGTTGAGGCAATAGATAATTTTATTAGACGCTTTCAAAAGCGTTCTTTAATTTTCTTAATCTCTGATTTAGAATCTGAGACAAAAGAAATAAGTATGGCGATTAGAAAATTAATACCATTTAATCATACTATTTTAATAATAAATCCTTTTAGTCCATGGTTTGAAATCCACGAGGTTGACTTGTCTACCACAGATAAAGCATTAGCAGAAGCTATTAGTGAAGAAATGATGGAACATATTTTAACAATTAGACAAGAAACAAGAAAGTTTGGAGTTAATATTACATCGGTCGGTCCAGATGATATGATGCATCAAGTATTAAAAACATATTTAGAAGCAAAAAAGAAAGGAAGTGCGTTTTAAATGCGTAATTATCAATATATCCTAAGTATCATAAAGGCTTCGATTTTTATAGCTGTATTAATCGTTTTTAGTGGGATTTTCGATTTCTATTCGGTCCTGTATAACGATGACGGAAATTTAGTTCTTTTTGATGTTTTTGATTCTTTAAAAAATATGCTTTCTTATTGTCTTTACTTTCTACTTTATGGTATTGCGATTGCTATCGGTTTTAGTATTGCTAGCATGTTTGTTTTTATTCCAGGTTTTAACGCTAGTTTTATGTTTGCTTTTATTAACTCCTTTTTTAAAAATTATCTTGGGTTATGGTTTTCATTTCCTTCGAAAGAGGCACCATTTTTTCACGAAATTGGAGAGTATATAATTGAAGAATCTGCTAATTTTCTAAACAATTTTTATTTGTTCGCTTTTCAGATATTTTTTGTTATTGCTATTCTCTTTTTTATTAGATCGATTTTTGAAAGTGATCCAAAGTATAGTTTAGCAGTAATAGGTGGAATTGTTATGATGATTGTTTTACCTCTTATGATATTTGGTTTAAGAGATATGTTAGATTTATTTACAATTAGAGTTAAATTTTTAGAAGAGTTGACAAATCCCGTATCTACAAGGTTAACTAACATACCTCTTGACAATTTCTTTCTATTTTTAGCTAGCCCAGCAGCTTTAATTGCTATAATTTGTTATGTTTATTTAGAACTTTCATTTCAACTTAATTATATTGATACTGTAATGAGACCTTCTTTAGAAAGAAGTAATAGATTAGAAACACAATTGGATATCATCCGTAGAGAATCAACGCTAATTACTGCAAATGTTGATAAAATTAAAGAAGAAGCAAAGAAGAAAAAAGAAGAACTTGGATTAGAAGAAGCAAAAATTAGCAAATTTTTCGCAAAAGCAAGTCAACAATTTTATTATGTAAAAGAGATGATTGAAAAAAAAAAATTAGAAGAAGAGGAGAAAAAACTTGTAACAGCAGCTTCTAAAACGAGAAGACTCGGTAGATATACAGATAGATTATTTAGAGAAGATACTGAATCAAAAGATACTCTTACAGCAAAATCTTCAGCACCTCGTGCTAAAAATCTAGTAACTTCAACAATTATTAATTTTTCTTTTAGAATTACTCTATTAATAATTATAAGTTTTATAATCATTCATCCAAGATGGTTTTTTATTAATGTATTTAATCTACCTCCTGCTATTACAGAAAGCGTAGAAATGTATTCGCCCGAAGTTTTATTGATCCTATTAGTACCTTTTATGCTCATTTTTCCTGTTATTGCGTACACAATTTCGTATATTAAACATAGAAATTTAATAATCAGATTGAAACAAGAAGGACGTATTAAAGAAATTCTAGCATCTGTTGGAGACTATGTGAAAAAAGAAGAAATAGTTGAAGACGAAGAAAAAACACCCGAAGGGGAACAATTAGCGACCGAAACAGCTTAATTGTTCTATTAAATTTTATTAAAAAAATAACTTATTGATTATTTATATTAATTATAAATCTAGCCAGTTCTTTTTTTTTATTAATGTTAGTCATAATTGTATCAAAACAGTAGGTCTTTATTCCTAAATTTTCAATCATAGGTTTTAACTCTTGATCTTTAATATCAATTATGAAATATTCTAAAAATTCTCGGTAATAATTTGCTACTCCTAAACTTGATACATCGTAACCGAGTGAATTTAATAATTTATCTGCTGGACCTTTTATAGTTGAACCTTGGACTATTGGACTTATGGCAAATACTTTCGATCTTTCTTCTATTAATATATCTTTTATAGAGGGTACTTTTAGTATTGTACCTATAGATACAATAGGATTAGAAGGACAGATAATTATTCTCTTTGCATTTCTTATAAAGTCAATTACTCCATCAACAGGTTTTGCGTTTTCAATGCCTTTAAATTCAACGCTAATAATTTCTGGTTCGCATTTGTGTTTTATGTAATACTCTTCAAAATGCATACTTCCAATTGGAGTTTTAATATAGGTCTGCACATTTTCATTACACATTGGTATAACATGGGCTTCAACTCCTAAATTTCTGCATATTTTATTTGTAACTTCTGCTTTTGTAAAACCTTGTTTCACTAAATCGGTTCTATATATATGGGTTGCTAAATCTCTATCTCCTGCATTAAACCATCTAAAGTCGTAATATTTTTTTAATATGCTAAGACAGTTAAATGTTTCATCACGAAATCCCCATCCTTTTTGTTTATCTACCACATTTGCTAGAGTATAAGTTATAATATCTAAATCGGGACTTATATTTAATCCATATAAATTAATATCGTCACCTGTGTTAACAATTATCTTCATTTGTTTAGGATCTATTATCTGTGCTAATCCTTCAATGAATTTAGCAGCCCCAACTCCACCAGCAAGTAATAAATAATAATTATTTTTCATATTATGAATATAATATTTTTATTCCAATTCAAAAACTATTTCTTCTAAATCTTTTCTTTTAGGAGCTTTTTGAATCTTGATCGGATAGCCTACAGTGAAAAATGCCATAGGTATGAATGATTCTGGAAGCTTCAAGCTTTTTAATACCAATTCTTTGGCAAATAATGGAGCACAATACCAACAAGCAGCTAATTTATTAATTTCAAAAGCAAGCAATAAATATGTAGCAGAAGCACTTATGCTTTGAATTCCTAATAAGAATTCGTTTTGATTGCGTTCACTATTGGCATAGATTTCTAAATTATGGCTGTCTAAACATAAGAGTATTAAAACTGGAGCGGTTAAAAATTGATTTCTAGTTCTATTAATCTTATTTTTTATAAAACTTTCTGATTTACCTTCTCTTTTTAAATCATCCTTTAATTTTTCGTTCATCCGCTTAATTAAGTCTTGACGGACTTTCCCCTTTTTCATTATTATATAACGCCATGGCTGAGCATTATGCGCGTTAGGAGCCCATCTAGCTAAATTTATGCACTTATTAATTATTTCAAGATCGACATCTTTAGAGTCAAATTGGTTTTTATAACTCCTTCGATTCTTAAGAATAGATTGAAAACTATTCTCATTTTCCATTGCTCTAAAAAGATCATTTTTTCGATCTCGTATAATATCTTGAATCGATGCTTTATCGTTAAAATCAAATTTATAGCCTCTAATTAAGACAATAGGTAAACCTTCATCTGCCTCACCCATTATCAATTGAGCCGCTGAAGCTAAATTGTCTGCTTGTCCTATTATTGTAGTCTGAAGCTCGTGATTAAATAAGTCCTTATCACCACGTTTGTCTAAAATAGGGCTCATTCCTGAGACTCCTAAGGCAACTCCTACTGCACCTATTCTAAAAGGTCTACCAAAAGAATCTGAAATGATTATAGCAATTTCTTTATTGGTCAATTTTTTAAGCGTATTTCTAATTTTTGTTGCTTCTAAATCTGAATTTTCAGGTAATAAAGATACTATATTATTTCCTTCAATGTTAGACTTATCTATACCTGCATTAGCACAAATAAAACCATGTTTGGTTTCTACTATTAATACGTGTTCTTCTTTAATTATTTTATTAGATTCCTCTAAAATCTTGTGAATAAGTTCAGGACTTTTTTTGGGAAGATTCTTATCTTTTACTTTTGAGCTAATTCTTTTATATATTTCTTGTGCTTTTTTACTAGGTTTTATAGTATTTAAGTCAACTAAACGATTAGAGTATTTTGAGATAATTGTTTGAGCAATAACTAAAATATCCCCATTTTCTAACTCAATATTATTTTTCTTTAACGAAGTTAAAATTATTTCAGGAATATTATCTCCTGGTTTAACAAGTGGAATTCCTTTTAATCCAATTAATTTAATTTTATCAGCCATAATATTATATAACTCTTACTATATATCTGGATTAATAGGTTTATTTGTACGATATAAAGTACTTAACATGGTGGCGACAACTTCTTGATTTTCGTTTTCCATTGTGTACAATGTAAATATATATGTGCCTATTCTTCGAGTTTGTTTAATAAGTTTACCTTCTACGTAAAGGATCTGACCGTCGTTTGGACTGGAATGGTAAGTAATAGAACATTCTAAAGCCACAGAAATAACATTTTGATTATTTCCAATGACTGAAAATGCGGCATCCGCTAAACCATAGATCGCCGCTCCATGAGGGCGATTATAGAAATTATTCATACTGGGTGTAAGTTCCATATGCATTTTCACAGAATTTTCAGTAAGGTTGTCTAAAATAACACCAAAATTTTGAGCAAATTTGTCATTCTTAAATTTTTCTTTAATAATTTCTAACTTATCCATAATTATCAATTTGATTTATCTTAATTAAATTGTTAGATATCTTTTAATATCTGATGTATCACTTTTAGCAGAATCTTCACATTCATCTGGAATAGCACAGCATGCCGAAAAATAGCGTAATTTTACTTTAGGATTTACTACTTTAAGCCATTTCAATGTTTGTATTGAAGGAATTTCGATTCTTGTTATCCCCGCTCTAATCGCGAATTTTTCTACTTCAAATTTAATTTTTTCTCTTGGTCTCATGCAACCTAACGAAATCTCGGTGTTTGGAAAAATAAACCTAGCTACCGAAATCACCTTAGCAATATCGATTGGTCTGGGAACCTCAAATCTGATTTTTGAGTTTTTGGGAGGGATTAAAGCTATAAAAACTATAAGAGAAGGTTTTATTTTAGATTCTTTAATAAATTTTAAAGAATCTAATTCTTTATGAAGTCTAATATAATCCTACACAGATATGAGGAACGATATTTAAACTATTTTTCTTTAATAAATTTATCGCCCTTTCGTATTCTTTTAGGTCTTTATCTAAATGATAAATATTTTGAATGATTTCTTTATCCATATTAATATCAAATGAAACAATATCGACGTTTGCTTCTGCTAACTTTTTAGCAGTTTCTTCATTCAATAATCCTGTATGAGTATTAATAATTAAAGAAGTTTCATTTTTTACCTTCTTTATAGTGTCTAAAAATTTATATAAAGGAACGGAACCATTAGATTCACAACCTCCTGAAATTAATACACCTATTCCTTTATTTTGAGCATGAGATAATAAATAATTTTTTAACTCAATAGTATCTAAAATTGGTTTCATTCCCACTAAATATTTCTCATTACAGTGTTCACAATGTAATGCACATTTTTCTCCCGTGATGCTTATAGCGGGAAACCTCTTATTAGGGATATAGATCTTAAGTGTATTATCAAAGTTTTTATAAGTAAGTTTTTGAGCTAAATCTAAGAATGGATCAAAATCCTCTCCCTCTAACTGTAAGATTTTTGAGAAATCTTCCCAATTTGCTTCTTCAGAATTGATTTTTTGTAATAAATATTTTGTTTCATTCATATTTTTTTAACCAATTAATATTGGAATATTTCCTAATCACTAATTTTTCAGCTAATTCCAACTCGTAATCAGAAAAACAGCCTTCTTCTAACTCAATATTTAAAATCTTTTCGAAACCCTGTTTTAATGCTTCAATAAATTTCTCTTGATCGTAATCCTTCAATTGTTCTTTAATTCCAATACATTTAGCTCTGACTGACTGAACCATCCTCGATTTACTTACAGATGGGGGTGGAGTTAAGACTGAATACATTAATTCGGGATCAATATCTAATAAAATTGTACCATGTTGAAGTAAATACCCTGTTCGTCTCACTTGGGCATTTCCAGAAAATTTTCTACCATCTAAAAATAGAGCGGGACAATGAATAATCCCTTTTTCAGGCGTTAATCCATAAATTCTTAATCCTGCTATTATACCTTGAGTAATTATTTCAAACTGATCAATTACTTTCTTTGCCCCTAAATGTTCTAAAAACTTTATAGGACAAACAATTGAATAGGTAATTTCTCGATCCTTATCGTGAAACACTGCACCACCCCCAGTAATCCGCCTTACGACATTAAAACCATTTTTGGATGCAAAATTCATATCTATTTCATTTGATAGGCTCTGATTTCTTCCGATGCTAGCTGTAGATGGGTTCCATTTATAAAATCTTAGAGTATTTGGAGATTTTTTTTCAAAAACAGCTTTCAAAATTGCCTCATCTAATGCCATGTTAGAAAAACCATCTCTAATTTCTAATGATAAAAATCTCCAAACTGTCATCATATAAGTAAATCTAAATTTTTACAAATCTATTAAGTGATTTGAATAATTCTACTTTTTCTTCTTGATTTAATTCTCTAGGATAATTATATATAGGACCAGAGGGTTTCGATGTATAATATGGACGATTACATCCCGGACATCCAGAAGTTAAAAATGCGTTACTTTCGTGAATTATATTTTTTAATTCTGTTTGATTAATGTTAATCCCAATTATTTCGTCTTTTGTATTAAAGGTAATATCGTTAATATTCTTATTTTCATTAATTATAAGATATCGACAAAGCTGAAGCTTTCGAAAACTAATAAGATCTGGTTGTGTCAGGTCTGCAAGTTTTGTACCCTTAATCGGAGTAAATGCAAATAGAGCAAACAAAACACCCTGATTATTCAATTTAAAAATTAACTCAATAATCTCTTTGTGAGACTCCCCTAAACCTACAATTAAATGAGAACTGACATAACCTTTTTTAAAAATCTCTAACGCATCAGTTATACATTTAAAATGATTCTCCCATCTATATGGACCATTTACTCCGATTCCTTTTATCTTATTAAATATTTCTTGTGTAGCACCATCTAAAGCAATTCCTACTCTTTCCACCCCTCTTATTTTTAATTCTCTTAATTGTTCTTTAGACATAGGAGGTATAGCTATTGATATTGGAGAATTTGAAGCTTTTTTAATTTCCGTTATAATCTCAACTAAATCTTGAAAATTATTTTTATAATTAAGAGTTTGAATACATATCCGTTTAAACTTCTTTGAATGGGAAATATATCTTAATTTAATTATAAAATCCTTAAAAGGATAAAGAGGCCATGTTATCCTTGATAAGCTAGAATTAGAATCACCAAAATCTCTTGCTTGAGGACAAAAACCACAATTCGCAATACATGTGTCATGTGTCATAATATAACAAGTTGTAGGTGCGATTGGAAAATTAATAGACTCTAAACCTAAAACTGCAGCACTTCCAATCGAAACTCGAATCTTCTCAGGCATATTTATTTTAATTAATTGTTCTGTGAAAATAAGTTTTTTTCCTTAGAACTATCAAAATATGTTTTAGATTTATTATAATAAGAAAAAATTTATAATTTATAGTATTTTATCCAATTATAACTATGATTTCGAATAATAATACGCAGAACTTGTCAAATCTACAATCTATTAATTTAGTTCTATTGTTATTATTATTATAGAGTCAGCAAGCAAATCTGACCTTTTTTTCTCATATCCTTGCCATAGATTTGTTTGCTTGGTGTGGAAATTTATGTAAAAAAGGTCAGTGAGTCTTTTTTGGCTTATTAGAAATCTTAAAAATGAAAAAAGTAAAAAATCATAAAATACAAAACAACAACAATAGATATCAAAAAATTGAAAAGTTTGGGTAAGATCAATATGGTTGAATATAATTTTCAAAAAATTGAAAGTAAATGGCAAGAAAAATGGCAAAAAGATAATATTTTTAAGGTAAAAGAAGAAAAAAAAGAAAAATTTTATGTTCTTGAAATGTATCCATATCCAAGTTCTCATCTTCATATTGGACATCTTAGAAATTACTCAATCGGTGATAGTTACGCAAGATTTAAACGAATGCGTGGATATAATGTGCTTTATCCTATGGGTTATGACTCGTTCGGAATGCCTGCTGAAAATGCAGCGATAGATCATGGGGAAAATCCTGAAAAGTGGACAGATTCGAATATAGAAGCAATTATAAAACAGCAAAAGAGAATTGGACTTTCCTATGATTGGGAAAGAATGATTTATAGTCATGATACAGATTATTACAAGTGGGATCAGTGGCTATTCTTGAAGTTCTTTGAAAAAGATTTAGCTTATAGAGAAGGTTCTTATGTTAATTGGTGTAATAAATGTAACACTGTATTAGCAAATGAACAAGTGCAAGGAGGAAAATGTTGGAGATGCAATTCAGAAGTAGAGCAAAAATTCTTGACTCAATGGTTTTTAAAAATTAGAGAATATGCTGAAGAGCTATTAAACGGATTAAAAATAGTGGATTGGCCTGAAAAAGTTAAACTTATGCAAAAAAATTGGATAGGACGTTCTGAAGGATCAATTATTAAATTTCCAATTGTGGGAGAAGAGCGTACTGTAGATATCTTCACTACTCGACCAGACACTCTTTTTGGTGTTACATTCATGGTATTTGCACCTGAACATCCCTGGGTAAGAGAATGGGTGAAGGGAACAGAACATGAGAAATATTTTACGTTCTAGTTTGGTAAGGCGCCCGTGTTGCTGCTGGGTCTGGTTTAATACCGTTTGTATAGAGTGGGTGTTCTTTTAAAAGGTTCTTCACAGGCGCAACCAACGCGCATGGATGCATCAGGTGCCTGACAAACAGGTCAGCACGGATAGAAGC
>JBHLLE010000029.1:0-12787 GCA_048885945.1 Candidatus Hermodarchaeota archaeon
TTGATTAAAGGAATTTGGAAAACCGTCAGATGATGAAGTATTAATAAATAATTTAGCATTCTGATAAAACTCTTCCACTTCTGAAAAGGGAACACCGGGAATGAATCTAAGATTGTTTAATTTCATTGCCTTATTTTTAATTTTTCTGAAATAAATAGGATCATTTGCCATAGGCATTATCATTACAAATTTTTCTGTTGGGAAAGCTTTAGCTAATTTTATAAATATTTCGGGTTGCTTCCATTTCTCACTCCTTGCGACCCATAATATAAATTTACGATTTTTATTATTCAGTCTTTTAATTGGATAGGAATTTCTAATTACATTTGAGGGATAATTAAAAGTTTTTTTTAACATTACACGATCTTCTTCGTTTTGTACAACAATATGGTTTACATTAATATAACCTAATAAAAAAAGGATATATCTACTTTCACCCTTAAAAACATGTTTTAAGAGTTTTTTTCTATTTACTTGATGTTGGTGTTCTGTTCTATGAATATGTATCTTTCTTGCTAATTTACAATACAAGTTTGTAAATCCTACATATTTAGATAAATTAGCTGTAAAATAAATATCTGCGTTAATTTTAACTAATTTCTTATAAAATTTAAGAAATGCTGTAAAATAGTTCAACATTGATTTTTCTTGAGAGTGACCTTTAACAACTTTTATATTATCGTAGATTTCTAATTCTTCTTGTCCAAAATCTGCTACTAAAAAGTAAACATCAAACCTTTCATCTTTAACCAGTTCTTTAGCAATATTGTATAAGTCAACTTCAGCACCTCCTATTTTAGCACTAGATTCAGGATTGAAAACTGCATACGCAAATGCTTGAACAAAACAGATTCTTATTTTTTTTGACATAATTTTAAGTCATTTTAGTTAAGATTCAAAATTTTCTAAATACTGCTTCAAATGATGGAACATTGTTTTTATAATATGTTTCATAAAATATGAAATCTAATGGCATTTCTTTATTAATAAAATTGAATATTTCTCCTTTTTCATCAGCAAGAAGTAAATTTTCATTTTCTACATATATATCAAATTTATGCATCCCTACCCAAGATTTTCTAGAACCCTCTTTAACATTACTACAAATAAAAAGAAGCCCTCCTTTTTTTAATAAATTGTAAGCATTTTTAAAACATACAAGAGGATCTTCAGTATGATCTAAGGAATTTTGAGCAAATATAATATGAAACTGCTCTTCATGGAAATAATTCATGAGATCTTCACCTTTGACTTTTATCGGAGTAATAGGATATTTGTATTTCAACCTTTTCATGATGTTCTTATAAATATTTGCTAATGGATCAATTGCTACAACTTTTAGTAATCTATTGTCAACCCAATAAGATAAATTTGAATTTGGACCTGAACCTATTTCTAAAGTGTATAATGATTTAACTTTAAACACATTATCTCTTAAATTAAGAACCACTTTAATAATTCCTTCAGGAAACGCGTTATCATTTCGTCTACATGACTCAAGAAAAGCAATTGGGTCTTTTTTTTAATAAAAAATAAACTCTCATAACTATATATCTCAGATGCAATATTTCGTTCTTTTAATACAATAGATCTAACTGTATAGTAGAAAGAATGTAAAATAAGTCTAAGATTCTTTAAATTTAATTTATTTTCGATAAGAGCAAATTTTATGAATTCCTGAATTTTGTTTATTAGTCCAGTTCTTACCATTTTAAGTTATAATAATCTAATTTTGTAAATTAACTTTATAATATATGCTTTAAATTTATTGATACTCCCGTGCTTTAAATAGAGACGGATTCTCTTTTTGATTGAAACATGGTACTCTTTTTCTAATTTTTTATAACTTAATGTGCCATATCCTTTGAGAAATTCTTCATAGCATCTCTTATATTTATATAAATTCCATGGCCTTTTCAATTTATATAGATTTAAACTTAATTTTATTGAGACTAAGTCATGTATTATTGGCCGTTCATTGAAAAAGGGTACATCTGCCAAATAATATTTGTTATCGTAATATAGTATATCGTGTACTTCAAGATGGCTATGACGAAAACCTTTTTCGTGAAATAATTTGAGATTTTTACCAAATTCATAGTAGACGTAAGGATCTAAAATTTCAACAAGTTTTTTGCTATTTAAATATTTAGTTACAAGGAATTCATTTTTTTCTGAAAAATACACTGGTTCAATTAATTGTATTTTACCTACATCCAATTTATTCCAATACTTTTTCAAATTATTAAATTCTTTAATTATCCATTCTCTGCGTCCTTTATTTACTTTAACAAAATATCTCTTATCTTTAGTAATGTAGTAAGAATTATTTCCACCAAGAAAGACTTTTTTATTTGGAATTAATTTAGGACGCATATTCATAATCATATATTTTTTAAGGTACAAAAAATAAATCTTTAGTAATTTTATCGTGCATTAAATTGTATAGTTTATAGAAATCTCTATTTTTAAAATAATTTTCAATTTTGAATTTTTTATCTTTCATTATATAATAATCCTAATTTTAATTTGTGAATCAGACAATATAATCCACTTCCATAGATTAATTAATATAATTTGGATAAAATCTTTTGATTCTCTCTACTTAACATAAAAATTATAGGTGAAAAAACTTTTTAGTACCATAAAAACTTCAACATATGTGAATTGTCTCTAAAAAATAGAATTTCTTCTGAGGAAAGAAGAAAAAAATTAAAAGATTTATTGGATAAGAAAAAAACATTAAAATTCATAGAAGCTCACGATGGAATCAGTGCTATCATTTCTAATGAAACAAGAATTACTAATAATAAAGGAGAAATAATTGAATTCGATGGGATATGGGAAAGTAGTTTTACAGATAGTGCATCGAAAGGTTACCCTGATGCAGATATTATTACCATTGACTCGCGCTGCGAAACATTAAGATATATTTTAGATGCGACTAATAAACCTGTGATATTTGATGGAGATACTGGTGGAGATCCAACTAATTTTGAGTTTTTTGTTAAAAGGTTAGAAAATATGGGTGTTTCAATGGTTTTAATCGAAGATAAAACCTTTCCCAAAAGAAATAGTCTAGATCCTGAATGCTCTCAAATACAAGAAGACCCAAATAGATTTGCTATTAAAATTCGAAGAGGTAAAGAGGTCATAACGACCAACGATTTTATGATTGGGGCAAGAATTGAAAGTTTTATATCTGGAGCAGGATTAAAAGATGCTATTTCTAGGGCAAAAATTTATCTTGAAGCAGGAGTAGATGCTATAATGATTCACTCAAAAGATGAAAGTCCAAGAGATATTCTTGAATTTTCAAAAGAGTATAATAAATTATCGGAAGAATTGGGTTATAGAAAACCTTTAATATGTGTACCGACCACATATAATACGATTTCTGCGCAAGAACTTGAAAATCATGGTTTTAATATAATTATATACGCAAATCATTTACTAAGAGCTTCTCACAGAGCAATGAAAAAAGCAGCTAAAAAAATACTCAAGCATGGTAGAACCATTGAAGTTGAATCCTTATGTACTCCTTTAGAAGATATTTTTGACGAGGTAGGATTATCAACTATTAAAAAAAAAGATAAAAAATACCAAATAGAGAGCTTACAAGTTATAATACCAGCTGCTGGAAAAGATAAATCTTTTGACATACCTAAAAGTATGATTCAAATAAAAAATAAAACAATACTCCAAAGACAAATAGATGTCCTCAAAAAATTCAATTTAAATAATATATTCGTAATAAGGGGTTTTAAAAAAAGATATTTTGATGTTAAGGAAGTTACATATATCGATAATAATGAATATGATAATAGTTATATTGTACATTCCTTATTTTTAGCAGAAGAATATTTAAAAAACGGATTTCTATATATTAACTCGGACATTTTATTTAATGAATATATTTTAAGTAAAATTCTTGATTCTTCAAATGATATAATCCTAGTCGTTGATAGATCATATAAATATCATAAGCATGAAATAGATAAAAAACTAGACATGGTAATGACAAAAAAAAGACCTACAGAACATATATGGCAGTTATACGACGAAGAAAATGAAGTATTGAGGATTGGAAAAAAGATAAAACTTGAAGATGCTGATTATGAATATATAGGGATTGCATATTTCTCAAAGTATGGTGCTAAAATACTTCGAAATGTATATCACGATTGTTTAAAGAATTCAAAAGGACAATTTCACGAAGCCAAAAATTTTAGAATGGCTGATTTTATGGATTTAATTCAAGAAATAATAGATCGCGGATTCACTGTAAATATTGTTGAGGTTCATAAAGGTTGGATTGAAATTAATGACGAAGATGATGTTAAATCAGCAGAGCTAATGATTTAAAAATGATATCCTGTCGAGATTTCTTTACTATTTTTAAAAAAAATGGATATTCATTTTTTACAGGAATCCCTGATTCAACTTTTAAAGATTTTTTAAACTATCTTGATGATAATAATGGCAAGGTTCTAACTAATATAATTGCATGTAATGAATGCGAGTCAATTGCATTAAGTGCTGGCTATTATTTAGCAACAAATAAAATCGCAGTTGCTTATATGCAAAATTCGGGTTTTGGAAAAGCTGTAAATCCATTGACTTCTTTATGTGACTATGAAGTATATTCGATTCCAATTTTGGTTCTAATAGGATGGCGTGGAGAACCTGGACAAATAGATGCGCCTCAACATAAAAAAATGGGGCGAATTTTATTGAATTTATTGGATACACTCGAGATTCCTTATAGTGTTTTGAAACCCAATTTAAAGGATATCAAAACTAATATTAAAAAAGCCACTGATTTCTTGAATTCTAAAAAGCACCCATATGCATTAATTATTAAAAGAAATTTTTTTCAAAATTATAATAAGGTCAATCAAAAAGAAAGTAAAAAATATGAATTAAGCAGAGAAGACGCAATAAATATAATAATGAATAATTTACATGAGAGCGATATTATTGTTTCTACAACAGGATATACATCGAGAGAAGTTTACGAATACAGAGAAAATAGTAAAAAAGATCATTTCAGAAGTTTTTATAATATAGGTAGCATGGGATGTGCATCATCTATTGGTTTAGGTATTGCAGTTCGTAAACCAAACAAAAGAATCATTATATTTGACGGGGATGGAGCAACAATAATGCAAATGGGTGGTTTTTCTACAGTTGGCAAATTAAATCCTTTAAATTATATTCATTTTATTTTTGATAACCATGTTCACGAAACAACAGGATGTCAACCTTCGAGTTCAAAAACTATAAATTTTGTTGATGTTGCTTTAGCAAACAATTATAACTATGGAAAACTAGTATCTACAAAAAAGGAATTGTTAGATGTATTGAAAGATATTAAAACTCGAAATGGTCCGATTATAATAGTAGTTAGAGTAAAGATTGGGCACAGAACAGACTTAAAAAGACCAGAGAATGAACCTAAATATTATAAAGAACAATTATTAAAATTTCTAAGAGAATCAAAATGAAAGCAATAATCTTAGCAGCTGGACTGGGAATAAGGCTCAGACCTTTGACGGAAAGAATACCCAAACCGTTAATAAATATTGATGGTAAAACCTTAATTAAAAGGTCATTAGAAAATTTAAATTATTTTAAATTTGATGAGATCCTAATTGTTGTTGGTTATTTACAAGATTATATAAAAAAAGAAATTGGAAGTAACTATAGAAATACTAAAATTACTTATGTTTTTAATCCAGATTATTCAAATACAGGTAGTATGTATTCACTATCTCAGACTAAAGATTTAGTTAATGATGATATATTATTATTAGAAGGAGATCTACTATACGATAAAAAAGCTTTAGAATGTTTATTAAATTCAACAGAACCTAATGAAATTTTGGTAGCTCCTCTTAGTGGTTCTGGAGATGAGGTATATATTTGTGTCAATGAATCAAATATGCTAACTAACTTAGGAAAAAATATTAAGAATAAAAAAGATGCAATTGGTGAACTGGTTGGGATTTCAAAACTGTCCTTTGATTTCCTATTAAATCTCTATAAAAAAGCTGAAGACAATTATAACAAAAATAACAAACTTTATCATTATGAAGAAGTGATTTATGAATTATCTAAAAATTATCCGATTAAATGTAAATTAATTAATGATTTAAATTGGATAGAAATTGATAACGAGAGCGATCTAAATCGAGCAATTAATAAAATATATCCTAAGATAAAAAATAAATAGATGAAAAAGAAAATAAAATGACAAAAAGAAATATTTTATTAAATCCTGGTCCTGCAACAACAACAGATTCAGTTAAAAACGCGTTAGTAGTACCAGATATTTGTCCAAGAGAAAATGAATTTGGAAATTTAATGCAGGAAATCAGAAATGATCTAGTCAAAATTGTAAATGGTGATGAAAATTATACTTCTATTTTATTGGCTGGATCTGGAACAGCAGCAATGGATAGCACAATAAGCTCAGTTGTTCCCTATAATAAAAAAATACTTATAATTATAAATGGAGCATATGGAATTAGATTTGCAGATATAGCAAAAACATATAATATTGAAACAGTAGAACTTGAATTCGAATTTGGAAGAAAAATTGAATTAGATAAAGTAGAAAAGATTCTAAAAGAGGATAATAATATTTCGTGTGTCGCAGTAACTCATCATGAAACTACAGTTGGAATATTAAATCCTATTAAAGAAATAGGAGAATTTTGTAAAAAATACGATAAAACATTTATTGTCGATACAATTTCGAGTTTTGCAGGAGTTACAATTGATATTAAGGAAGATAACATTGATTTTATGATGTCAACTTCTAATAAATGCATTCAAGGAATGGCGGGCGTAGCGTTTGTTATATGTAAAAAATCTAAATTAGAAAAGCTCAAGAATGTAAAAGCTCGAAGTTATTATCTCGATTTATTTAATCAATTTAATTATTTAGAGAAAAATAATCAAACAAGGTTTACTCCTCCAGTGCAAATATTATATGCTCTTAAACAGGCAATAAAAGAGTTATTTAAAGAAGGATTAGAAAACCGAGTTAACAGATATAGAGAAAATTATCAAGAGCTAAAAGAAGGATTAAAAAAATTAGGATTTAGATTCCTTATGAGTAAAGATGTTAAAGAATCTAATATATTAACAACAATATATTATTTAGATCATCCAAATTTCGATTTTAATATCCTTCATGATAAATTATATGAAAGAGGATATACAATTTATCCTGGAAAGGTTACCAAATTAGATACCTTTAGATTAGCAGTAATGGGTGCTATTAATAAACAGGATATCAAAAGCTTTTTAATTAATTTAGAGCAGGTATTAAAGGAAATGAACATCATTTAATAGAAAACATTCAATTTTCTTATTTTTTTATTAAGGAAAATCATTCTTATGCAGTTTTTCGTTGAAAATTTTTTTAGATTATGAATAATTTATAGACAATTATCGTATGGGAAAAAAAAATATTAATAAAATGAAAATACTATTTGTTGGAGCTTTTAACAATCCTTGGTCAACTCATCATCCCATGGTTTCTGCTTTTAGAAGAAATAAACACAAGGTTGTGAAATTTGACTTTCGTTATCTTGCTTTAAAAAATATTAAATTAAAGTTCCAATTATACTCAGAAAAATTTAAATTGTATTTTGAAACATTCATTATGTATCGCCTATATTTACCAGATAAAATCAGGAACATTAAATTTTATTTTTTTGGAAATTGGTTGATGAATAGGCAATTATTAAAGATTGTAAAAAAAAATAAATTTGATTTGGTATTTATTGCTAAAGGAGATACAGTAAATTATAATTTAATTCCCATTATTAATAAATTTAGTAAAACATGGTATTATTTCATGGATCCACTAAATGTATCGCATGAAATAAGAGCTCATAAGTATGCTTTATTATCTACTTGGAGTAGTGCCTCCACAAGAAGCATGAATCTATTGTTCAAAAAAAAAGGTGCTAATAATTTTTATATTACTCAAGGATATAATAATAATGTTTTTAATCCAGTAAATAATAAAATTAAATCCCAAGATGTAGTATTTGTTGGGACAAAAACTCCTGAACGCGAAAAAATCGTTAAATATCTTAGAGAAAATGGAATTAATATTCAATGTTATGGAGTAGGGTGGGAAAACAAGCCTATTTATTTATACGAGTTAGTGAAAAAATATCATACGACTAAAATTATCTTAAATTTTCCGCGAGAAGATTCTGGATTTTCAGTCAGAGTTTTTCAAGTCATGGGAACTGCTTCATTTTTATTAAGTGGATATTGTTTAGACTTTGAAAATTTTTTTAAGAAAGGAGTTCATTTAGATTGGTTTAAAACTCCAGAAGAATGTTTGAATTTAATAAAATATTACCTTAAAAACGGAGAAATTAGAGAACAAATTGCTAAAGAAGGAAATAGTTATATTTCAAAAAAGTATACATGGGATAAAATAATTAAAAATATATTAGATATAATTGAAAATGAATCAATTTAGAATTTTATTATAAATAATGGTAAAATAGAATTCAGAAATAAGAAAAAGTGATGAAGAATAGTGGATGATATAAATGTATATGGATGACGAGATAAAGAGTGAAGTTATGAAAGTATTAGACTCTGGTTATTACATTAAGGGACCAAATTTAAAAGCTTTTGAAGAAAATTTTAAGAAATATTTAAATGTTAAATATTCGATTGGTGTAAGTTCTGGCACTGCTGCTTTGTTTTTAGCATATAATGAATTAAAATTAAGTTCCGGTGATGAAGTAATTATGCCATCTCATACATTTTTAGCAACTGCCTCACCATTAGCTTTCTTTGGAGCAAAACCTATATTTGTTGATGTTAATCCAGAAACATATTGTTTAGATATAGAAGATCTTAAAGAAAAAATAACGCCTAAAACAAGATGTATTACTCCTGTTCACTTATATGGACATCCTGCTGATATGAATCCTATATTAGAAATTGCAAAAGATCACGATTTAAAAGTAATAGAAGATGCCTGTCAGGCGCATGGTGCAGAATATAAAGGTAGAAAAGTAGGAAGTATTGGAGATATTGGAATATTTAGCTTCTTTCCTTCAAAAAATATGACTGTAGGAGGAGATGGGGGTATGATTGTTACAAACAATGATAAATATGGTGAATTGTTAAGCGTTCGTAGAGATCACGGTAGAACTACCAAATATCGAAATGATAATTTAGGATTAAATTTTCGATTGAATGAAATTCAAGCAGCTATAGGAAAGTTACAATTAAAGCATTTAGATGAATGGGTATCCATAAGAAGAGAGTATGCGAGAAAATATAATGAGATATTTAAAAATTATTCAGAAGTTAAAACGCCAATAGAAAAAGATGGAGTAAAACATTCTTACTATGTATATACAATTCAAATGGATGAGAGAGATAAATTTATTGATTATTTCCAAGAAAAAAGGATTGCTACGGGACTTTATTATCCAATTCCCGTTCATAAACAACCAGTCATAGAAAAAATTTATGGTAAACAACCAAAATTACCCATTACGGAAGAAATTGTAAATAAAATAGTATCATTGCCTTTATCATCTCAACTAACTAGTGAGGAATTTGAAAGAATTAAATTAGAAATTAATAATTATATGAGGGGAGTAAAATAGTAGGAATAGTGGTTATTGGGACAGGTTATTGGGGTAAAAACCACGTTCGAAACTATAAAGAATTGTTAATGGAAAATAGAATTGATTACTTAAAACTATACGATACAAATGAGTCTAGAGTTAAACAAATGGCAAATGATTATAGTTTAGAATATTTTAAAGATTTTGAGGATATAATTAGTGATGAGAAAATATCTGCTGTAGTTATTGTAACGCCATCTTCTACTCATTACGATTTAGCTAAAAAATTTTTAGAAAATGGCAAAGATGTATTCATTGAAAAACCAATGACATTAAATTCGAATGAAGCGAAAGAACTTTTTGAAATTTCAGAAAAAAATAATAGAATCTTAATGGTTGGTCATCTTTTCAGATATCATCCCGCAGTTAAAGATCTTAAAAAAAGAATTGATATAGGTGAATTTGGTAAAATTAACATGATAATCACATACCGCTTTGCTTTTGGTATTCCAAGAAAAGATATGGGAGTTGTGTACGCTTTAGCAGTTCACGAACTTGACTTGTCTTGTTATTTATTAGATCAAAAGCTTCCCGTGTCAGTATTAGCGGATATTACTAGTTATCATCAAAATTCTGTTGAAGAAATGGCAAACATATCAATGGATTTCTCAGATGGTGCAAAATCATACATGATGGAAAGCTGGAACATCCCTGTTTACGGTAAAAAAAGAGAAATAATTGTAATTGGATCAGAAAAAAGTGCAATTATTAACTATTTATTACCTAACGAGTATAATATTTTTGACACTAAAATTAAAACACAGATTATTGATGGACAATCAATTTTAGAATTAGAAGATAATGCAGTGAACAAAATAATTATTGATTATAAAGAACCATTAAAAGAAGAGATTTTACATTTCTTAGATTGCTTAAAAAGTAGAAATAAACCAGAGACCGATGGATTTATTGGATATAAAGCAGTTCAAATGTGTGAAGCTGTGTTTCAATCTGCAAGAGAAAACAAACGTATTTATCTTTAATTAAATTTTTTCTGAGTGGTTAAATATGATAAAGAAAGATTATAAGATCGGAAAGAATGCTACAATTAGAGAACCAGCTATTATTTACCCTAATAATCAAATTGGCGATAATTTTCAAACAGGGCATTTTATTACAATAAGAGAAGACAATAAAATAGGTAATAATGTTAGTATTGGATCACATTCTAATGTTGAACATCACATTATTATTGAAGATAATGTCCGAATACATTCTAATTGTTTCATTCCAGAATATTCAATTCTCAAACACGATTGTTGGATAGGGCCTAATGTTGTTCTTACAAATGCGCTGTATCCCAGGTCTATTAATGTAAAAAATGAATTAATCGGTCCAACTATAGAAGAATACGCTAAAATTGGAGCAAATTCTACGATATTACCGGGTATAAAAATTGGTAAACATGCACTTGTAGGAGCGGGTTCTGTGGTTACTAAAGATGTTCCTGATTTTGCAATAGTCATAGGAAATCCGGCAAAAGTTATTGGAGACGTTCGAGAGCTTAATAAATATGATATATAATATCTTAAAAATTTCTTTTTTTTAAAAAAAATAAACAAAAAATTTTTAGAAATAATATATTTTTCAATTTTAATGAAATTATTATTTGTTGGGACCTTTTTAAAAGCTCAATCAACTCACTATCCAATAGTTAGAGAATTAAAAAGAAAAAAAATAGATGTTTATATTTTTAAATTTAGACAATTTGCCTTTAATCATATCAATATCAAATCATACTGGTACAAAAGAAAAGTTAGAATTGCTATTGAATCTTTCATTAAAAGAAGACCTTATTTACCGAATAAAATTAAAAATTTAAAATATTATATATTCGGAAATTGGTATATGAACAGAACTTTATTAAGTATAGTTAAGAAAAATAGGTTTGATGTTGTTTTTCTTGCGAAAGCAGATACTGTAAATTATAATTTAATAAAAAAATTTAACCAATATTCGAAAACCTTTTTTTATTTTATGGATCCTATTGAAGGTGCTTATGCAGTAAATGCTTTTAAATATGCTTCCTTAGCAACATGGAGTAGTGCATCAACAACCGCTATGACAGCTTTATTCAAAAAATTTGGGGGGAATAGTTATCATATTTTGGAGGTATATGATGAGAACATCTATAATCCTGGAGAAGAAAATAAATCTAAAGAAATTGATGTAATATTTGTTGGAAGAGGATTACCTCAACGTAAACATTATATCAATTATTTAAGAAATAATAGAATTAATGTTGTATGTCATGGACCAAAATGGGAGAATAAATCGATATATTTTAACGACCTTATTTTAAAATATCGAAAATCAAAGATAATCCTGAATTTCCCAAGAGCCGATACAGGATTTTCTGATCGCGTTTTTCACGTATTAGGAACTGGATCTTTTCTACTTAGCAAATATTGTTCTGATTTAAATAGAATTTTCCAAAGAGGAGTTCATATGGATTGGTTTGAGACTCCAGAAGAATGTTTGAAATTAATTAAATACTACCTTAAAAACGAAGAAATTAGAGAAAAGATTGCTCAACAGGGTTATAATTATGTTGTGAATAATTTTACTTGGAAACAAACTGTTGAAAAGATACTTCAAATAATAAATCAGAATTAAATTGCCTAAAAATAATTAATCTTTTGGTCTAAAATTATTAATAAGGTTTGATATGCTCTGTATTTCATCTTCATTGAGAAAAGGATGCATAGGTAAAGATAGAATTTCATTAGTTATGGTTTCTGTTATAGGCACCGAGTATTTATCGTTGTATTCTTCATAAGCTTTTTGTTTATGTACGGGAATAGGATAATGAATATATGTTTGCACTTGATTTTCTCTAAGATGGGTTAATAGTTTATCTCGATTTCCACTACGGATTACATAGAGATGGTAAATGTGCTTTGCATAACTTCTTTCTACAGGAGTTATAACTAAATTACTATCCAAGAGTTTATTATATATAGCTGCGGATTTTCTCCTTTTATTGTTCCATTCGTCTAAATAATTAAGTTTTACTCTAAGAACGGCTGCTTGGATTTCGTCCATTCTGCTATTTATCCCCACAAAATCGTGATAGTACCTTTCTCTCTGACCATAATTTCTAT